>JALZOE010000187.1 GCA_030857325.1 Acidobacteriota bacterium | reverse complement strand
CGTCAGCGTCGCTCAAAATCTGCCGGATTTAATCGTCAGCGACGTGCGGATGCCCGGAATGGACGGCTGCGCGCTCGCTCGCCGTTTGCGTTCCGCGCCGAATTACGCGCTCGTTCCGATTGTTTTTCTGACCGCCAAAGGCGAGATTGACGACCGCATCGAAGGCTTTCGCTCCGGCGTCGATATGTATTTGACGAAACCGTTTGAGCCGAATGAGTTAATCGTCGTTATCAGAAATATTCTGGCGCGCGTCGAGCGGACGCATTCGACAATTGCGCGGCTCGTCGGACGCGAAGAACCGGAAGAAACCGTTTTCGTCCGCGACGAAGAGTTGACCGAAGCCGAATGGCGCGTCGCCGAATCGGTCGCCCGCGGCTTGAGCAACAAGGAAATCGCTTCGGAACTGAATTTGAGCATCCGCACGATTGAAAATCACGTCAGCCGCATTTTAGCCAAAAAGAATTTCTCGAACCGCGTCGAAATCGCTCGCCATATTATTTCCCGTCAGCCGGAATAGCGTTTTAAGCGTTTCCGGCTGACGGGAAATTAAGTAAAAACACTTAGTTGAATTAAGTGTTTTTGTTGATTCGAGACCGGATAATTTCGCTTAATATAAAAATGGTTATAAAAATGGACTTCAAAAGGAGGCACGAAAAATGTCGGGTGAAAGAAAAATATCAGGTGAAATTAGAAAAGAAAATTTGGTAATGTCAGGGTTTTACAAAGCGGGTTTCGCGCTGCTTTTATCATTTTGGCTGACGGCGGGGGCGGCTTTCGGGCAGACGACCGGCGGCGCGCAAACCGCGGCGATGCCGAGCGCGGGCGAAAAAAGCGCGGCTATTGTTGTGATGCCCGTTTTGACAAATTACAGGGAAATCCAAATCGGGACGACCGCCGACCAGGTGCGCGATAAACTCGGCAAGGCGAAAATTGACAACAAGAACGGTTTCTATTATCAATTTTCCGATGAAGAATTCGCGCAAATCAGAGTCGATAAAGATAAAAAAGTGCGTTTTCTCGCCGTAACCTATGCCGATAAAAACGATAACGCGCCGAAGTTTGAGGATGTTTTCGGTAAGGAAATCGCAGTCGAGGCGAAGCCGAACGGCTCGATTTATCATCTCGTCAGTTACCCGCAAGCCGGTTATTGGGTCGCTTATTCGCGGACGGCGGGAAAAAATCCGACCGTAACGGTAACGATGCAGAAGATGCCGGTAAAGAAATAAGTTTTTGCGGTTCGCCGATTTACCGTTTATAAGATTACGTCGGTTCGGGGTTAATCAGAAATAGAGGAACGATAATAGCCGCAAAAAATCACAAAAGCCGCAAAGGAAAATAGAGAAAAGAATCTTTTTTGAGTTTTTTGTGCATTTTCGCGGCTATTATTTCTTATCCCGAACCGCCGTTTAAAAATTCGATTGTTCCGCCCGGCGGCGAAACAATCTTTGGCGAACGCTGAATTTCTGGAGGTTTTTCGTTGACGATTCGCGCCAGATTGTTGTGGCTCACGCTCGGGCTGATAATTCCGCTTGTTTTAGTGGGATTTTTTAACCTGTGGGGTTTTTGGCAAGCCAGCCGCAAGCAGCTTGACGAATCGCTGGAGCAGCAGGCAAAACTCGCGGCACGGGCTTTCGAGCAACGTCTGCTGGCATACCGGCAAACGATGGAAACGATTTCGATACTTGCAAACAGCGACGAAAACAGTTTTACGCTTCAGGATTATCTCGATTCAATCGTTAAAACTCGTCCGCAATGGCTCGACGTGCAAATCGTCAACCGTAACGGCGAAGTCGTTCTCTCGCAAACAAACAAAAATCTGAATTTGCAGGCGGATTCGATTAAAGGAATCAAAGACGAAGCGGAGCGGGAAAATACGTTCGTCATCTCGACCGAGCAGTCGGTTGACCAAAAACTGCGCCTTTTGTCGCTCGCCCTACCGATTGCCAGAGGAAATTTCGTCGTCGCGCGGATTGACGGCGTGAAGGCGAGCGAGGTTTTTGAAAAGCTCGATTTGCCGGAAGATAACATCATCGCCGTTTTCGACAAAAACAACCGCCTGCTTTATCGCAGCCGCGTCTCGCCGGAACAAATGTCGCTCGATGTCGGCGAAACCGAACTTTTTACGGCGTTGAAAGAAAAACGCGAAGGCACAATCGAAGTCGAAAGCCCGTATGACAAAATCCGGCGCGTTTATGGTCTGGCGCGGGTCGAAACGGCGAACAGCACCGTCGTCGTCGCCGTTCCGAGCGCGAAACTTTACGAACCGGCGCGGCGGCAGTTTACACGGCAAATACTTTTCAGTCTGCCCATCGCGGCTCTGGCAATTTTAGCGGCGTTTCTGATTGCCAGAAGCATCGCCCGACCGATGCGGCTTTTAACCGGCGCGGCGCGGCGATTCGGCGCGGGCGATTTGACGGCGCGGGTCGCGGTGATGCAGAGCGGCTCAATCCGCGAACTCGAACTGACTTTTAATCAAATGGCGGAAGAAATCGCCGACCGCGAAGAAAAACTGAAAACGCTCGACAATATGAAATCGGAGTTCGTCAGCAACGTTTCGCACGAACTCAGAACGCCGCTGACGACGATTAAAACTTTTGTAAGAGTTTTGCAAAGCGATAAAATTTCCGCCGCCGACCGCGAAGAATTTCTCGAAACAATCGCCGTCGAATGCGACCGGCAGATTGATTTCGTGCAAAATCTGCTCGATTTATCGCGCATCGAATCCGGCGCGTATAAAATTTCGCTCGCCGAAATTGATGTCGTCAAAGTTTTGTGGGAAGCAATCGAAACGCAGCAGCACGCGGCGGTTTCCCGCAGGCTGAATCTTAAATTCAACCAGCCGGGCGGCGATTTACCGATTGTTTCAACCGACGCCGGCGCGCTGCGGCAAATCGTTTCGAGCCTCATCGAAAACGCGATGAAATACACGCCCGAAGCGGGCGAAATCACAATTTCGGCGAGCCGCGAAGCCGACCGAATCGCCGTCGAAATCGCCGACAACGGCTGCGGCATCGCGGCGGAAGATTTGCCGCGCATTTTTGAAAAATTTTATCGCGGGCGACCGCTCGAAGCGCAAAACTCGTCGGACGCGGGCGGCGAATTTTCCGACGAATCCGAATGCTCCGGCTTTAACGAATCCGCCGGAGTCGGTCTGGGACTTTATCTCGTCCATAATTTAGTCGAGCAAATCGGCGGCGAAATCACCGTCGAAAGTCCGGTCGGCGGAAAAGAGCGCGGCTCGAAGTTCACCATCTGGCTGCTGCTTTCTGAGATAAAACGAGGAAAAAATTAAATTGCTATGGATTTTTTGTACGACGCATTTTCATTCGACTGGAAACTGACGCTGATTGATTTTCTGCGCGTTGCGGTGGCGTTTGTTCTGGCGATTCCAATCGGTTGGGAACGTCATAAATCGGAGCGAAGTTTAGGCTTGCGAACCTTTCCGATTGTAGCGATGGCGGCGTGCGGTTATATGTTAATCGTCAAAAACGTGCCGGGCGCGAATGCCGAAACACAGGCGCGGCTGCTTCAAGGTTTGCTCGGCGGCATCGGTTTCATCGGCGGCGGCGCGATTCTTAAAGAAGGCACGAACGTGCGCGGTCTGGCGACGGCTTCGAGCATCTGGTGTACGGGCGCAATCGGCGCGGCGGTCGGTTTTGAGCGCATAGAAATCGCGCTTATTTTGAGCTTGATTACGTTTCTCACCTTGCGCCTGCTCACGCCTGTCGTCGAACACGACAATTACGACAACGGCGAAAACGACGCGAAGAAAGGCGGCGAAAACGAATCTGAAAAATAACTTCAAAATAACTTTAATCGCGGCAATTCAAATCTGCGCGAAAAAAAACAAAAAAATGTCCGGGCGATTTCTCGACCCGGATTTTTTTTGCGCGCCTGTAAAGTCCTCATTTTTGGAAGGCTGAGGCGCGGTGTGCAGGCGCGCAAGACAGGAGACTCGAACAATGAAAAAATCGAGTCGTCTTTTTTACTCCCGTTGACAATGCAGTAAACAAGGAGCAATGAATAAATTATGCAAAACATTGACGGCGGCGGCATCAGTATTTTTACTTAAAAATGATAGGTAATTATTCCTAAAGAAGCTGTTTAAAAAGTTAAGAGACTGTTTGAAAATTAGGAAACAGGACGCGGACAAACGCCGATTTCGGCGGATTGGCACGGATTTTTTGAAAAAAGATTTTGCAGTAAAAAATCGTATCCGCGTCCATCCGCTTTATCGGTGTTCGTCCGCGTCCTGTTTCTTCGACTTTTCTTTCGATGCGCGACTTTTCAAACAGCTTCTAATCGAAAAAACAAATTTCCAACTCTAATCTAGTTGTTTTCAAGCCGCTTGTGCGTAATTACACTCATAGCTTTTGAGTGTTGATACGGATGTGAACGACGACCGCGCGGGATAAAATTGATTTTAGCAATTGTTTGATAAGCAGATAAGAATTAATAAATCAAGGTGGAAAAATGAAAAATAAAAACTATATTTTGTTCGGCTCGCTCTCCCTCGCGCTGTTTGCCGGCGCGTGCGTGCCGCCGGATTCGACTGAAGTAAAAACAAATAATAATGCCGCCGACTCGAATCGCGCGGCGGAAACTGCCGGAAAACCCGTTATCGAAGCCGCGCCAATCGAGGCGGGCGAAGGCAATTATAAAATCATCACGGGCGACGATTTCAAACTTACCGTTCGCGCATCGGACGCGCGGGAAGTCGAGTTATTTTATCAACCCGTGACTGCCGCCGACCGCGCTTTGAGATTAAAAACGCTGACCGCGCCCGCCGAAAATTCAAAGGATAATTTCGTCGCCGATTTGGAAATTCCCGAAGATTTTAACGGCGAAGTCTGGGCGCGAGTCAAATATAAGAATGGCGAAACAAAGGAAACAGACCGCTTACTGCTGGCAAAGCGCGGCGAATCGGAAAACGCGACGGGCGGAGAGCAGGCAAACTCGAACACGAATAACGCCGCAAATTCTAATACGGCAAATTCAAACGCCGACACGGAAGAATCGGTGCGTTCGGATAAATTAACCGGCGGGCGAATCGAACGCGCCGCGCTGAAGGCGGGCGACGGCAATGTAAAAATTACGGTCAATGTTCCGGCTTTTACGATGACGCTCTGGCAGAGCGGCAGGGAAATCGAATCTTATTACGTCGGCGTCGGGCTGAAGGATTTTCCGATTCCGATTGGGATGCGCGACGCGGACAAAATCATTTTGAACCCGGCGTGGATTCCGCCCGACAGCGAATGGGTGCGGCAGTCTTCAGATGTCGAGCCTTACGAGCGCATTCCGGCGGACGACCCGCTTAACCCGCTCGGCAAAATCAAAATTCCGCTCGGCGACGCCTATCTGCTGCACGAAGCGCAATCGCCTTCGGACGTCGGCAATCTCGTTTCGCACGGCTGCGTGCGCGTTCTGCGCGACGACATTTTCGATTTGACAAAAAAAATCGTCGAGGCGCGCAATCTCGACGTTTCAAAACAGGAACTCGAAGCGGCGCGGAAAAATTCCGAACGCCGTGTGATAAATCTCGACGGCGAAATTCCGGTTGACATCAATTACGACACGATGGTTGTCGAAAAAGGCGTTTTATCAATTTACCCGGACGTTTACGAGCGAAAAACGAATACGATTGAAAATCTGCGAGCGGAACTCGCAAATTACGGCGTTGACGTTTCAAAAATTGATGAAAAGACGCTCGAAGCGATGCTCGATAAAGTGAGCGATGATGAAAAATTCGTCGTCGCGCTCGCCGACATCAAAGCCGGAAACGCGCTTGGCAAAGGAGAAACCAAACCGCTTACGCCGCAGCAGGCAAAATAATGGCGGCAAGAAGTCGGAGAAAAAATTAAATCTCCGCCGATTTTTTAATCCGCGTTTTCAGGATTTAATTCTCTCCCCGCAAAAATCGC
>JALZOE010000186.1 GCA_030857325.1 Acidobacteriota bacterium | reverse complement strand
ACATACGCACGAGCATACGCATACGCATACGGCGACGACTCATACGCACGAACACGAACACGGCGAGCATCATCAGCACGGACACGATGACGAATAGCCATTAACAAATTTGTTCGTTAACCCGATTAAATTTTTCAGCCGACGCGCAAATTTAGTCGGTTGCCGGCGGCGTGTTTTTACAATAATCACACCGCGTAAATCGAGCGTGGCGACAATCAACATTTGGGCAGGAACATCAGGCAGAATATGCCCGAAAACAATGCGCGTCCAACTGATTCCGGCGAAACGGGCGACGACAACATCTTGACGCTTTCGCGCCAGCTTCGCGTGATATACAAACGAACGCCGATTGAAAACGAAAAATTTGCATCTGCTCTCGGACACTCGGAAATAAAGACGATGGAAATTTACACGCACGTCAAAGATAATCTTTTGCGAAAGCAATTGGAACAGCTCGGCGAAAAACAAAATCCGAGCCATTACATCACCTATGAAAAAATGAGAAAAAAGGCTTTTCGGATGAAACCGGAAAGCCTTTTTTTACCTATATTAAAATGGTCGGGGCGAGATGATTTGAACATCCGACCTCTCGGTCCCGAACCGAGCGCGCTACCGTGCTGCGCTACGCCCCGCTCTAATCAAGTATCAAATTCTATGTTAATGTGCCTGTCGAAGTCAACCGTCTTTTCCATTTAAGTTTCCGCGGGGATTTCGGTTTGCGAATGTTTCCGCTCGCGCCGCGCTTTTATATATTCAATGATAATCGGTAGAATCGACAGCAAAACAACTACGATGACAACTTTGTCGATATGGTCTTCGAGTTTGAAATCGGGAATGCCGAACAAACTCTGAGCTAACTGTTCGACCAGACCGCCGAGGAAATAACCGGTGAGCAGCATACTGAAAATCCACAAAAAGCTGCCCAAGATATTATAAAACGCGAAACTGCGATACGGCATTTCCGCCGCGCCTGCGACAATCGGCGCAAACGTGCGGACAATCGGCACAAAGCGCGCCAGAATAATCGTTTTGCCGCCGTATTTTTCGTAAAACTTTTGCGCCTTTATTAAATGATTCGGATTAAAAACCCGCGATTTCGGACGGTTGAAAATCGTTTTGCCCATTCGTCTGCCCGTCAAATACCCGACCAAATCGCCCAGTATTCCAGCGATGAACAGGGAAATGAGAAGAACGAAAATATTCATTTTGCCCGCCGCCGCGAATAATCCGGCGACGACCAGCAGGGAATCGCCCGGCAGGAAAAATCCGACGGCTAAACCGGTTTCGGCGAAAATGATAAAAAACAATCCGAAATAAACAAAAACGCCGAGTTTATCGAGCATCGTGTCGATGATAAATTTCGGATTCAAAAATTCTTTTATTAAATAAAGAAACTCTAAAATTGATTGCATAAATATATTCAATTACGAATTACCGTTTACGAATACGGGAAAATTTTCTTTAATTCGTAATTCGTAATTCTAATTCGTAATTATCTATTTTTTACTCTTCGTTTTCAAAATCGAGCGGAATGCGCGCTGAAAAAATGCTCAGGCTGACAATAACGCCGACCCAAACAAGCAAAGCGACCGAGGAAATCGCCCATCCGATTTCCGCCATCGTGTTTTCTTCGAGCGTGATGCCGATGATTATTGCTGGAAAACTGAGGAGCGCGATTTGCAGACAGGTTTTTTTCGAGCGTTCCAAACCTTCGAGCATATTGACGCGGCTGACTTCAAGCTCCATATAATCGCCGTCCTGATTAAGCCGCGCAAAATAATCGGATTCGTTTTGCGTCCAGCGTTTCAGTGCCGATGTGTCGGCAATGCGGTTGGCGGTCGAAAAATGATGAATAACGTAGGCGATTTTTCCTTCCCGGAGCGCGATTTCCGCTAAACCTCTGCGGGAACGAAAATCTTCTTCCGCCGCGCCCGTCGCTTTTTGAAAAACCGCCTGCGCGCGTCGCCATTTACCGTATTGAAAATAACTTTCGCCGAGACGCGACAGCATTTCGGGGTTGTTTTCCGCGCGCTTTTCGGCGAGACGAAGCGCGGCGAAGGCTTTTCTGGTCAGATTTTCATCTCCTTCGGCGCCCGCGAACGAATGCAGACAGCGGGCGAAATCGAATATCAGCCGCGCGTCTTTCGGATTGAGAAACAGAGCGCGCCGAAACGCTTCGAGCGCCTGGAGAAGATAGCCGGAAAGCCGGAGTTCATTGGCGAGATGGTGAAGATAATCGGCTTTTTCGATTGCTTCGCCGCTGATTTCCTTGTTGTCCCATTGCGCTTTTCGCAGTTTTTTATCGTTGCCGTTTAATTTGCCGAACGAGTTTTCGAGAACTTCCGCCGACGGAATTTTAGCAAATTCGGCTTTCATCAAAGTTTCCTTCGGCTCGCTCAAAAAATCGCGCAGCTCGACGGAACGATTGTCGAGCGCGTTTTCCGGCAGAAGCGGAAAAATTTTATGAATCATCCGGCGGTAATCTTCGCCGCCCGAAGCTAAAACAAAGCGTAAACCTTTGCCCGAAAGCACGGTTCGATAACGATAAAAGACGTTTCCGCCGCGTTTTAAGGCGCGAAGAGCCTGAGTTTCGACCTGCTCGATGTCGGAAATCTTCAGACGATATTTCGAGCCGCCGAGTTTTGTCCAAATCTGCGGCAGAAAGCCGGTTCGGACAAGCCGCCTGCCGTCGAAAGTTATGCGGTCGCTCCACGCGAAAAGCGGAATAATTATCCAGCCCGCGCCGAAAATCAACATTCCCGTCAAATCCTTTTCCAGATAGACGAGCAAACCGGAAGCAAACGAAGCTAAAAAAAGCGCGGCAAGATAACCGTTCGGCGAAACGCGAATATCGATGATTTTGTCCGAATTGATTGTCTTGGCGGAAATTTTGCTCGATGGCGCTTCCACTGTTTTTGCCGACACGCTTTTGTTTTCCTTTGTAAACTTTACTATTAAGAAATAACTAATAAGACCGGATTTTACAAATTTTTTCGGACAAAATGATTGAGCGGCGAGCCGTCGAGAGTTTTTTTATTTAACCGCTAAATAAACTTCTCCGTTCGACCAGCCGCCCGAAAATTTTTAAGCTGAATTACAAACCCGCGGGCAAGCCGCCGAACGGCGATTCCGGTTCGGGTTCGACAATTTCTTTGGCTCGTTCCGGGTTCAGGGCTTCGAGTTTGTCTTTAGCTTCGCGCGCCGTCTGCGTCATCGTAATCGCTTTGCCTTCCGAATCCTTAGCTTCGCTGGCGGTTTTGGCGATGTTGAAATACAAATCAACGGCTTCGTCTTTTTTGCCTTGTTTTTCGAGGATTTGCGCCAGCTCGAAATTGATGGTGTCTTTGGAGAGAATCGGATTCTCCAGCGCGGCGAGTTCGCGGTAGAGCGCGGCGGCTTCGTCCAATTTTCTGTCGCCGCTCTTAGCCTGCGCGAGCGCGAATTTTGAAAGCGTTCCGACTTCGCCGCTTGTTTTCGCTAAATTTTCAAGTTCCTGAATCGCCGTCGCGCGGTCGATTGACAAACGATTGACGGCGATAAAATACTTGGCTTTATCTTCCACAGAACCGCCGTGATTGTTGACGACGGCTTGAAATTCGTTGATTGCGGCTTCGGCGCGCGCTCTTTCCGTTTTAAATGTTCTGGCGGTCGAGACAGCCGGAACGGGCGAACTCGTTACCTGCGCTTGCGACGTTTCAATCGCTCTGCCGAGCGCGGTTTGCGCGGCGACATCGGAACGGCGATTCCACGAATAAACAATCCAGATTAAAGCGGCTGCCAGAACGACCGCGCCGAGCGCGTAAAGCAGTTTTCTGCCGCTGCCTTCAACCTTTCTGCTTATATCTTCAACCCTTCTGCCGACGTTGGTTTGAAATTCGTCGCGGTAAACGTTTCGGCTCTTATTTTCCGGCACAGGATTTTGAAGCTGTTCGGGCGTCTGTCTGATTTTTCTTGCCATTTTAAAGTATTATGCAATCCTTAGGTGTTAAATCGTTATATAATTGTCTTAATTTTTTTTTTACGAAAAGCCAATTTATCGTAAAACATAGACGAGTTCAAGGTTGAAACGGTCAAAGACCGAATATCGGAAATTTACTAACGGCAAAATATAATGAAATTGCGCTCTGGAAAAAAATTATCGGATTTTCGGGAACAATTTCCGCAAATCGGTGTCTAATAGTTTAACTCGCCGGAAATAGAACGAGTCGCAATTTGAAATTAACGCCGTCGGACAAGGAAAAAGGCAGAAAATGTTCTTCAGCAAGTCGATGATTTTCGATGAAAATGAAGCGGGACAAGTTGCGGCGGCGACCGATTTGATTTCCGCCCGTTCAACCGTCGAGCGTGAGTTTATAGAAAGATTGAAAACGGGCGAGGCGGCGGCGTTCGATTTGCTGGTTACGAGACATTCGGCGGATATTTACGCGCTGCTCTACCGTCTGACCGAAAACGCCGAAGAAGCGGCGGATTTGACGCAGGAAACTTTCTTGCACGCTTTGAAAGCGATAAAAAATTTTCGCGGCGAAGCGGATTTGAAAACCTGGCTATTTCGGATTGCCGTTAATGAATCGCGCAACCGTTTTCGCTGGTGGACGCGTCGCCGCCGCGAGACGACCGTTTCGCTCGACGCTTCAATCGGAGACGGCGAAACGCCTCTGAGCGAAACGTTTTCGAGTAGTTCGGCTAATCCCGAAGAAAACGTTTTGCGGCGCGAACGCGAAAAAACTCTGCGTCAAGCCTTGCAAAATCTGCCGGAAATCTTTCGCCAAGCCGTAGTTTTCTGCGACATCGAAGGCTTCAGTTACGAAGAAATCGCCGCGACGCTCGGCATAAGCATCGGAACGGTAAAATCGCGCATCGCGCGCGGACGTGAAGAATTGAGACGTAAATTGCAGGATATTTGAAAAGAAGTTTGCCGAGTTCGGCGAGTTTTGTGAGTTTGCCGAGTTTAAGAAAAATTCTTTAACTCGCCGAACTCGCCCGACTCACAGAACTCGCTAAACCAAAAAGAGAGTGGATGATTGACTCGCCCCGGTTTCACTTTAAGCTAAAAACAACGGTGCCAAACCAGTGGTCAAGAGGTGTGCGAAGAAGTTCGAGGCGAATTTTTGAGCGGTCGAGTTTTCCGGTTTTCGGCTTTATTTGAAAATCAGCAACAACAACGAAAAGAGTTGAAACAGGAAAAATGCCGGTCAGTATTTGCCCGCGAAACAAAGCGTTGTTTTTCAATCGAATGAAAAACAGCCGGGGTCAGTGAGTCATTCACTCAAATTAGCTTTTAGTCGTTTGTCATTCGACCTTTCACCGATTTGGCGGCAAAGGAACGAATGACAGACGACAAAGGACTAAAATAATGAAATGCGAAAATATACAATTTAATTTGTCGGTTTATGCGGACGATATTTTGACAAAAGACGAGCGCGGGAAAATTGACGAACATTTGCCGCAGTGTCCTTTGTGCCGGCAAAAGCTATCGGATTTTCAAACGCTTCGTCAGGATTTGCGCGTTTTGCCGCGTCCCGAACTGCCGGCTGATTTGCTCCGTTCGACCAGAAACCGTGTTGCCGAAGAAATTAAATCCGCCGGGCGCGAGCCGAAAAGCATTTTTTCCGAAGACGTTCGCCGCTGGCTGCAAATGCGTCTGATGCCTTACGGCGTCGCCACCGTTTTAAGTCTGACTTTCGGCTTCGCTCTTTTGTCGAGTATGCTTTCTGTCGCCGGTAATTCCAATCAAAACATCGAGATTGCGAAAATGCAGCCGTATAACCGACCGCCGGTTTTGATTTCAAACAGCAATGCGGAAGCTGTCGTTAATAATTTTGATTTAACGGCGGCAAATTACGCGGCGGAGCGTTTTTCGGTTTCCGGCGATTCGCCTTCTTTGAACCCGAAAGGCGCTTTGATTGCGCTGACTAAATCGCTGGTGCGCGGAA
>JALZOE010000185.1 GCA_030857325.1 Acidobacteriota bacterium | reverse complement strand
GATTTACATTGTCCGCATACCAGCTTTCCTTGCCGCCGTCAGGCATCACGATTATGAAATTATATATCAACGAGTATTGCGTAATTTTAGTTAAATTTGTCCAATCCTTATAATTTCCGCCTCTGCCGTGAAGAAGATAAATAACCGCGAAACGCTTTTTTTCGGATTCTTTATAATCGGCGGGCAAAATTATTCGATATGAAACTTCACGCGCCAGTAATTTGCTGTCGTGGTGGGCTTCGACAAATTCGTTTTGGTTAATTTTCGCCGTTTCCTGCGCGAAGATCGTCAATGACAAATAACAGATAACGAATAATCCAAAAGCTGTCCGAATTAATTTATTTTGTGTTTCCGAGATAAATTTCATTGATTAAATTTCACTTTCCGTCGAAAACTATTTCCGCCAAAACAGGCAAATGGTCGGAAGCCCAAAGCCCGTCCCAACGGTCGGACAAAACGCCGTGTTCCAAAACTTTCGCATTTTCGCCGACGAAAACGTAATCGATTCGGTTTTCGGGAACGAGTTCCTTAAACGCGCTGAACGTCGAATTTCCGCCGAAATGCCCGTTTTGTGAAACGAAGCGCGCGTCAATTAATTTGAAATTTGCCGATTCGATTTTTCCCGTCAGAATTTTATAAACATCGGTTTCTTCTTTCGCGTTAAAATCGCCGGTTACGACAAACGGCAATTTTCCGGTGATTTTTTGGATTTGCGCGAGCAGCAATTTTGCGCTTTCAGTCCGCGCTTGTTTGCCGATGTGGTCGAAATGCGTGTTGAAATGAAAAAAAGTTTTTTTCGTTTGCTTGTCCCGAAATTTTGCCCAAGTCACAATGCGCGGAAGATTCGCGTCCCAACCTTTACTGCCGACTTTTTCAGGCGTTTCGGAAAGCCAGAAGGTTTGATTTTCCAACAACTTGAAACGTGATTTACGATATAAAATCGCCGAAAATTCGCCGTTGTTATCGCCGTCGCGCCCAACGCCGCGCCACGCAAAATCGGGCAGCAGTTTTTCCAAATCTTTTAGTTGATTATTCTGCGCTTCCTGAACGCCGATTAAATCGGCTTTATGAAATCTAATCACATCGGCAACTCTCGTTTTACGGTTTGCCCACGCATTTACGCCGTCCCGCGGTTCGTTGTAACGAATATTGAAAGTCATTACCCGCAGCGAATTCTCGCCGGAAGTTTGCGCTTGAACATTAAGAGCAACCGTTATTAAAAAAATCAGGCTTATAAAAAGTATGCTTAAACTTTTTGCCATTTCTTTGAAAATCCGATAGTTAAAAACAGCTTGACCTAGAAAAAAAGGCGCGGATAAATTTTCATCTATTCGCGCCTTTATAAAAATGAAAACGCAGATTAGAAACTAAATCTCGCCTGCAATTCGATCACTCGTCCGGCAAGTCCGTTGGTGGCTCTGCCGAAATTAGGATTCGGCTGATCGCCGTTATTGATTCGAGTGCTGTCGGAAGCAAAACCGAAATTTGCCAGATTAAGCCGGTTAAAAGCATTAAAAAGATTGACCCGCAAATCTAAGCCGGTGTTTTCGCCTAAGCGCAGACCTTGAGGCAGGCTAAATCTCTTCGACACAGTTAAATCGACATTAAAATATCGCGGACCGCGAAAGCCGTTGCGCCCGATTCCCGGCGGATTGAGCAGGAAAGTCGCATCGTTCGCCGCATTTCGGTTAAGAGTCGTCAGGAAAATACTGTTACAGCCGCCCCTAGTATCTATACAGTTCGCGCCCGGAATAAAACTTCCCGTAAAGTTGCCGTTCCCGGTAAGAAATGTTTCGTTGGAAGAACTTGTTCCGTGTCCACCCGAAAATGCCACCGGACGGAACGGTCCGAATGTTACTCCGCTTGCCGAGCGAATTCCCGGACCGCCGACCACCGGCGTGAACGGAAAACCCGTGTGATAAGTAAGAATTCCGCTGACTTGAAAACCGCCAAGAAATGTTTTGAGTAAATCATCGCGCTTGCTGAAAAACGGTAATTCATACAATCCGAATAAATTGAAATTGTGCGTTACGTCGAAATCCGAAGGTCCGTATTCCGAATCATTATCAACCGGAAAAGTTTGATTGGTAACAAAACCGGGACCTTCATTCGACAAATTGTCGAGACTCTTGGAAAAACGATAATTCGCCTGAACCTGAAAACCATTGCCAAACCGCCGTTCGAGAGTTGCCAGTAAAGCGTTGTAATTTGATTTAACGTCGGGTGTCGGAAGAAATACGGCGTTAAAAGCCGGATTGAGCCGCTCAAAAATAAAGTTTTGATTGACCAGACGAATCAGGTTGCGGTTTGAACTTCCCTGATAACCAATTGTCGCCGTCAGTTTTGCAGGCAGTTGATACTGCATTTCCAAAGAATAACGGAAACTTTGGGCATTCGGCTGCTCCTCCGTCGAACCGTAAATTTCTACCGAGCCGTTAAACGGCGCACCGGTCGCCGGATTGATTCCGCCGCCTAGACGCGGATTAGCCGGAAAACTTCCGGGCGAATTACTGCCGCCCACAGTATAAAGGATTTGACCGTTGGCAAACGGCGAACCGAAATCCTGCGCGTTTGTCCCGCAGCAAATATTAAACCGACCGAAAAACGGCGGATTGGCGCGTGAGTTGATAAAGACGACGTTCGGTATGCGGTTATAACCGATACCGAAACCGCCGCGAATGACACCTTTATCATTTAATATTCCGGGACTGTAAGCAAAGCCGATTTGCGGACCAAAATTGTTTCTGTCCGGTTTAAATAATTGGTCAACCACCACGATTCTTGAATCAACCAAGCCGTTCGGACCAAGGACGATATTACTTTGCCGGTTAAGTTCGTCTTTGATCGGCGGAAAATATTCGTAGCGCAACCCTAAATTTAAGGACAGATTTCGTCTTACCTTCCAATCGTCCTGAACGAAAAATGCATAATTATTCGTTTTGTAAGCACGCGCCGCGTCCGCCGGCGCGCCCGTTGACGGGTCGGCGTTGATGCTTTCAAAAATAGGCGTGTCGTTTGCCAGATTAAACAGTCCGACAAAAACGAAAAGCGGACGCGCGCCGCCGACAATACTCGTATCGTTAAAATCGAAACGAAGCTGGGTGCCGATTTTGAGCGCGTGATTGCCGATTATCCAGTTAAAAGTGTTGCTGAAATCCACGCTTTTTTCCGACAAAATGCCGGGCGTGTTTTCGCCGCGCGGCGCGCCGAATCTAATTCGGTCAAACGGCACACCTTCGACTTCAATGCGCGGAATACCGAAATTCGCATCTGGATTTGACTCGACTTCGTTGAATGAAAAACCGCTGTAGTTGACCCGCGCTTGATTAAACATTTTTGCGGAAATGGTGCGGTTGTAAATCAGCGCCGTCGAAAAAGCCAGCCGGTCGGAAATAATATCGCCGATTTGACGACTGCGCCCGCCAAGATCCGCTCCGTTATTTAATGTCGGAGTAAAAAATGTCGAAACGGCAATACTGTCTTTCGATGTCGCGTTAAGGTCTATGCGCGTGAAGTATTGATTTCCGCTGAAGGAATTCGGGTTAAATAAATTAACAAATTGAACATCGGGAACGCCATCAAAACCGCCGCCGATGTCGGCTCTGCCGACTCCGCCGCCAAGCCGCAGATAATCGTTTAATGATCCGGTAATCGAGCCTAAATCCAATCCGCCACCCACTTGACGGCATCTATCCGCACCAAAACCGGCAGCAGAGCAGGTAACAGGAATAACCGACGCGATTCGCGGCGCGATTCCGGGCGTTCTGAAAACCTGCGCCGTTACTCCGTTCGGTCGCAAGGCGATTACCTGATTACGATACTGTTCGGTTTCAACAAAAGTCTGAATCGTATTGTTCGAGCTGGTCCTCAAGCCTTCATAAGCAAAATAAAAGAATAATTTGTCTTTACCACTCGTCGCTACAGGACCGCCTTCGCCGAAGTTCAAAAACGGCAGCGGTCCGCCTAAACTGCCGCCGAATTGACGCAGACGATTTTCGACGCGCTGCATATTGCCCGGAAACCGATTGAAAGCGTTAAATTCGGGGTCGTTGTATTTGAAAAATGCGCTGCCGTGATAATCGTTAGTTCCGTTCTGGCTGACGACTTTAATCGTCGCGCCGGAATTTCGCCCGTCTTCCGCCGAATACGAACTCGAAGTAATGGTAACTTCCTTGACCGCTTCCTGACTCGGCGTAATGATTGCGCCGCCGCCGTTGGTTTGGCTGTTGACGCTGACACCGTCTATCTGAAAATTATTCGCCGAAACGCGCTGTCCGTTCGCCGTAATCGGAACTTGATTTTCTGTTTGGAAAATCGAACTGTTCGAGCCGCCCGGACCGGGTGAATTCGGCAATCCGGCTGCGTTTCCGTTACCGCTGCGCGCTCCGTTGCCGAAAACTCCCGGCGTGAGACGCGCCAATTCATATGGGTCGCGCCCGACTTGCGGAAGCCGCAGAACTTCCGCCCGGCTCAAAGTGTTGTCTATATTCGCGTCTTCGGTTCTAAGAGGTTCTATATCACTCGTTACCGTTACGGTTTCGGAAATTCCGCCGGCTTCAAGTTTTACATCTAAACCTTGCAGGGTATCTGCGTTAATGTTGATATTTTCAACTACATTTTGTTTAAAATTCGTTTGGGAAACGACAAGTTTGTAAATTCCCGGGGCAAGTCCGTTAAAACGATAGAATCCGCTCTCACTCGTATTGGTTTGGACTTCTTTGTTAGTTTCGACATTTGTTAAAACGACAGTCGTACCAGCGACGGCAGCATCATTTATATCAGATACAGTTCCTTGTAATGCTGCTTTGAATTGGGCGTTAGCGACTATTGTAAAACTAGCCACAATCATTGCACACCAAAGCAAATTTAGAATCCTGAAAATTGTTCGACGCATAAAATCCTCCAAAATATGTGGCGAAATTAATCGCGCTTGTTTTTGAAATAAAAAGACGGAATTAAAAAGGGGCTGAAAATAATTTAATCGTCTTTGTCAAAAGTTAAATTCTCTATACACTATCTTAAAAAGTTTCTTGACAAATGTTACTAAAGAGACTTACTAAATCGTTTTATTAAGTAGAAATGTTGTAGCATTCTTTAACAGTTTCAGTCAAGAGATTTTTTTAGTGACCGCAAAATTATTTTCAACTTTGTAGAAAGTCTGCCGAATAATTTAAACCGACTGGGATTTGCAAATCGGGAACTCGGATTTCAATTCTTTTTTACATTACCTTACAACTTAAATTTTAATGAGCCGCTTTGGTAAATCGTTTTAGTAGTGTTACAAATCTATAACATAAATGAAGTTCGAGTCAACAAAAAACCAGGAACTTCAAAAACAATAAAATTTCAGTTTAATCTTGTCTAATTCGGTTTGCTTGTGCGAAACTTAGGAAATGCCGGACAAAATAAAGAAAAACGACAATTCTATTGGTATTTCCGAAGCTGTTACAAAGGAAAAAGCAGTTAGCTTAAAAGACCTCGCCGCATCGCTCAAACTTTCGCCCACTACAATTTCTTTAGTATTAAATTCCGCGCCGACGGCGGATTCAATTCCACAGACGACTCAAGATCGGATTTTTGAAGCAGCGGCAAAATACAATTATCGCCCGAATTATTTTGCGCGTTCACTGCGGGCGCAGCGTAGTTTTACGATTGGCATGCTTGTTCCCGAACTGAGCGACGGTTATTCGGGAATGGTTTTAAACGGTGTCGAAGCCACGCTTTCCAAAGAAGGTTTTTTCTATTTGACGGCAAGCCATCTGCATCATCGGGAATTGCTTGAAAATCATCCGAAAATGCTTATCGAACGACAGGTCGAGGGAATCATTGCGATTGATTCGCCGATTCATTTTCAAACTGATTTGCCGGTTGTAACC
Source organism: Acidobacteriota bacterium (assembly GCA_030857325.1). Lineage (GTDB taxonomy): Bacteria > Acidobacteriota > Blastocatellia > Pyrinomonadales > Pyrinomonadaceae. The sequence continues at coordinate 122 of JALZOE010000185.1, read as the reverse complement.
GTTTCGGGACATGACGAAATCAAAGGCGTTACCAATGTCGTTCTAAATCATCAAACGGCGGCGGAACTCGGCATCAAACATCTTTTCTCGCTCGGTCACCGGCAGATTGCCTTTATCAAAGG
>JALZOE010000184.1 GCA_030857325.1 Acidobacteriota bacterium | reverse complement strand
CGGTATTATCGCCTATCAGATTATCGACAATTTCGGTCATCTCGGCGGTTTGATTACCGGCGCGATTTACGGATTCATCCAAGTTCCCAAAGACCTGCATAAAAATCCGCGTTCCGTCGGCGCGGTTACGGAAATTTTCGGCTTGATTGCGCTGGGAATTTTTATTTTTACGTGTATCCTGAGCATTTTACTCATCACCAAAACAATCGGTTTATAAATTTGCCGAAAAAAATATGAGCAGAATTCGAGTTCATCAGCACGTCAATCCGCTGGCGCCGTTTTATCGTTTCGCGCCGAAGCCGTTGGAAATCGAAACGGTTTTCGCGCGTCCCGATTTGCCGCTGCATCTCGACATCGGCAGCGCGCGCGGGCGTTTTCTGCTGAAAATGGCGGAAATCGAGCCGGACAAAAATTTTCTCGGCGTCGAAATCCGCGAGCCGCTCGTCGCGGAAGCCAATCGCCTTGCCGCCGAAAACGATTTAACCAATCTTCGTTACGAATTCTGTAACGCCAGCTACGCGCTCGACACGCTTTTGGAAAACTTGCCCGCCGACATTCTGCAAACCGTAACGATTCAATTTCCCGATCCCTGGTATAAAAAAAAACACGCCAAACGGCGGATGCTTAATGAAAAGATAGTCGAAACGGTCGTCGGGCATTTGAAAAAAAACGGCAGGATTTTTATTCAGACCGACGTTGATTTTCTGGCGGAAGAAATGTTTGCGGTATTCAGGAAAAGCGGAAATTTACGCGAAATTGAAATTGCCGAAAATCCTTTTCCGGTTAAAACCGAACGAGAAATTGCCGTCGAAGAAAAAGATTTGCCGATTTATCGAAAAATGTTCGAGAAATAAGACCGACTACAAATTTAAAAGTTTCGACTAAAAACGAGCCGGAACGCAAACAAATTCAACACGAAATCCAAAATATAAATTTCACGGTTTCAGGTCGGCGGCTTAGTCGCTAAATTTTATTGACAGCAAGAGTTTATAGGCGTAGGAATTTTGCAAGCGCATAGTTCCAAAATCAAACAGCCGAAGTTTGCTGCGAAACGATTTGACCGATTTTATCGCTGACTTTGGTTAAGCCGTCGAAGCCGGGCAGCGTTTGGATTCTCCGCGAAACATTGTTATCAATCCAATCCATTCCATTTTCACCGCTGAAAAGTGTGGCAATCGTGTAGTCGGATTCTTTTTTCGGTTTAGCGCCGCTGCCGACCGGCGTCCAGAAATGTTTGATAAGAAAGCGCGAAAGTTTGCGCGAGATTTCCGATTTTTCCAGTTCGATGCGCGCGACGCTGCGGTAAAAGGTCGTGTGCGCCGATTCCTCGCGGACGATGCCGCGCAGAATTTCGGATAAAACCGGATGGTCAGCCAATTCTATTAAACGCCTGTAGCCTTGCGTCGTGGACATTTCGTGAATTGCGCCGAACGCCATATGCGTCGCCGTAAACCGCTTGCCGACAAGGTTTGTCAGCGTCGTTATTAAATAGTTGGTAACAGTGTAGGAAGTCGAAACCGAGCTTAAAACCTGCTTCTGCCATTTGTCTTCGGTCGGGATTCCGGCTTCATTCAGAAAACGATTTAAAAGTTCGCCGTGCGTCTGTTCTTCGGCGCTCCAGCGCTCCATAAATTTGCTGATAATCGGGTCTTTGCCCGTCGGCGTGCGGCGCAGTTCGTCGTAATACACGTCGGTCAGCGTTTCGACATCGCGCATATAAAGCAGAACGGGAATAAACTTTTCGTCGAGCGGATAATCCTTAACGGATTTCCAATCGACTGCGCCGATAAACTGCGGGGTTAATGTTCGCGGCTGTTTTTCATACCAATCGAGAACATCTCTGTTCGTTTCAAAAGTCATAATATTTTCACCTGCTCGATTTTATTCGCCGAAAAATTGTCTTCGGATGCGAAAAAGTTAAATAGATATTATTCCAATTGAAAAACGGCGAACAGTTTAACCGCAGTATCTTTGAAAACAGCCCGGACCGCGTGATGGTTTTAGAAACCGACAGCACGAATTAACGCGGTTGATTCAAACGGTTTGAGTCTGCTCGAAACCGATAGCGTTTCATCTCCTGGAGACTGATTGAAAACTCCAAAACTTATTAACGAAAGCAGTAAGGTTGCCCGCCAAATACGTGAAAAGCCGCCAAAAAAAGCAAAATACAATAATTCTGTTTTCTTTTTTCGAGCTTTTTCGCGTATTTGGCGGGCAAATACTTTACTTTCCAGACAGTCTCTTATAAGCGTCGGATTGATTTTCCGGTAACCTCTATCTTTCAAAACTCTCGATATATTTGCGCGTTACTTCTTTTAATTCCGCATACGACGGAATGACGTATAAAATCGGCTGCATATCTGAATAATCGTAATCCTGTTTGATAACTTCGCCCAAATCAAATTTACGGCGTTCGACGTTATCGGTGAAAGCGTTTTCGAGTTCGCCGAAACTTGAAAGAAGTCCCGCGCCGTAAGCCTTCAATTCGCCGTGTTCCTCGACTAAACCAAATTCGACGGTGAACCAGTAAAGCCGTCCGAGTTCTTCTAATTGTTCGTCGGTTGCGATGCGTGCGCCGTGTCCGATAAATTGGGAAAAATCGGCGAAATCGGCGTTCGTAAAATTCGGAATGTGTCCGATTGCTTCGTGAACGATGTCTGGTTCGGGCGTGTATTCCGGGCGCGAAGTGTGGCGAATATATTGGGTGCAGAGCATCGTGCGATAAGCGAGCCAGCTTAAGAAACCGCGCGTTTCGACAAGTCCTTCAATCGGCGCGAGACGAAATCCGGTCAGTTCGCCGAGACGCTTGTTCATTTCCGAGAGCTGCGGAATCCGCTCGTTGCTGATGCCGAGTTTTCGCTTGGCTTCGAGATAAAACGAGCTGGCGCGTTTCGCGTGAATTTCTTCGAGTTTTCCGGCGACAATCTGCCAAACTTTTTGTTCTTCGGACGTATATTCGACATCGATGATTTTATTTTCCGGGTCTTCGCGGAAACGCTTTGATAATGACGCGATATAATCGCGGCGTGTGCGGTATTCGGTATCGTTCGCTCCCGGATGGTCGAGCGCTAGTTGGTTTATCTCGGCAAACTGCATATCCCGAAATTCGGGCTTATCGTTCGGTTTCTCTACAAAGGCAGGTTCGTTAATCGTTTTCGTGGCGTTCTGGTTTTTCATATCGTTTTGTCTCCTGTTTATAACATCGGGCGGAATCTTCGGATAGCTTATTATAATAGATTCGATAAGCGAAAAGAATAACTAAATTTTGTTTTTTCGTCTCGCTTACTTTAAATTGTAAAGCCGACTCGGAAAATAATTATTTAAAGTAAAAAAAAGGGAAAGCGAATAATTTTCACGCTTTCCCTTTTTCCAAACCAGAACCCGAAATCCAAAATCAAATTGCCAAACCGCCATCGGCTTGAATGACCTGACCCGTAATGTAGCGCGCCGAATCGGAGAGCATAAAGCAAACGATTTCCGCGACTTCTGCGACATTTCCGAGCCGACCGAGCGGAATATTTTCTAAAATCCTGGCGCGGTGTTCGTCGTTCATTCCGCTTGCCATTTCGGTTTCGATTAAACCCAAAGCGAGCGCGTTGACCGTAATTTTCCGGCTTGCGACTTCTTTTGCCAGCGCTTTGGTCAAACCAATCATTCCGGCTTTCGACGCCGAATAATTCGTCTGTCCGAGCATTCCGACAACACCCGAAATTGAAGACATATTCAAAATCGTCCCGCCCGTCTCGTTTTTCATCATCGGACGCAAAACGGCTTTCGAGAAATTCCACGCGCCTTTCAAATTCGTGTCGATAACCGCGTCCCAATCCTCTTCCTTCATCCGCAAAATCAATTGGTCGCGTGTGATTCCGGCGTTATTTATCAAAAAATCGATTGTTCCGAACGCGTCTTTCGCCTCTTTAACAAAACCGGCGGACGCTTCCGTATTCGCCACGTCGCACTGCGCGGCAAAAACCTTCACGCCTAAACCTTCGATTTCCGCTTTCAACTTTTCGGCTTCGTCCGCGCTTTTCGCATAATTAAAAGCGACTTGTCCGCCGCGTTTCGCCAATTCCAAAGCAATCGCCCGCCCGATGCCGCGCGTCGCGCCCGTCACGATTGCCGATTTTCCTGTAAATTGTTTTTCGTTCATAAATTTTCAGATTTCAAATAATTTTCGCAGGCAAAAGTCGGCGATTTGCGTGATTGTTCCCGTCGTTTCGATTGCTGTCAGCATAATTAAATTCCTCAGTTTTGATTTTACAACACTTCCGCTCAATCAATTTCGAGCGCGACTTTCAAGGCTTGATTCAATTCCTGAATCTTTTCCGGTGAGAGCGAGCCGATAAAATTTGTCAGAGCGGATTTTGGGAGACTTGTTAGTTCATCGCAGCGAATACTGCTGTCGTGTTTTAATCCTTCGTCAACGCCGACGCTGACTTCGGTCAACAAATTATTATAGATTGTATAAACGGGCGCGCAGATTACGGTGCTGTAATCCGTTTCAACAAACCGCTGGCGGCTGACGACGACATTCACGCGAAACCTTTTCGGGTCTTCTTTGCCCGGCTTTTCAATCTATACAATTCGCCGCGCTTCATTTATTTAACGATTCGTAAGTTTAACTCGGCTACAAAACGCAAATTCTCCTCAATTTCTTCGCGCTGCTCGACCGCCATTCGATTGAGAATTTCCTTTTCCTTTTCGGCATTTTCCCCGACTCGTCGCCAAAGTTTCAAATCGTCAAGGTATTTTCGCAATGCCTTTTCCACAAACTCCGAACGACTGCATTCCCCGTTTGCAGCATCATCCAATTCCTTCAATAAATCCTCTGAAATGATTACGCAAGTTTCGACTTTCATAATTTTAGGATAACGCCTCGACTCTCGGCAGTCAAAATTTTTTTGCGTTTGATGTTGTTTGCGAATGCCCAAACGTCCGCATCGCAAACTCGCGCTCGGAATCAATGCGGCAAGGCGTTTCGCTCAATCAATTGTTGAATTTGAAATTAGAAGCGAAAGCTAATTGTAATTCACTTATAATCGTTTTGCAGTCCAAGCAGCACCTTGATTGTTCGTGCCTTTCATCGTGTTTTTATTAATAATTCCATTCCATACAACACCATTTTTCATATTAATTATAATTTTGTTTCCCGCAATTTTTCCGTTTGGCTCTTTTTCCCAAATCCCAACTATAAATTCACCTGGGTATCCTAATGGTTGATAACCTTTTGAAGAAACAATAAGTTTATCACCGACTTGTTTGAATTTAACGTCAGTCCGTCCTTCCCAATCATCTTTGTCTTTATAACGAAAATTTATTACCCAAGCACCTTCAACATTCATCACTGAAGTTGGAGATACGGTTGGAATTGGTGTTGGCGTGGCTATGTTTGTATTTGAAATCGATGCCACATTAACATTTTCAGAATCTGTTGATTTATTGTTTGGTTGTATTGCTGAAACCTGAATAACTTCATTTTTGTTTGAATTATTTTGTTTTGATTGATTCACCAAAAAATAAAAACCCAAACCAATTGCGCTAACCAAAACTAACGCAAGCATCCCATACATCCAAACATTAGAACTTTTACTCTTTTCACTTTGTCCGAAACTCGTTGTGGAACGAACGACAGTTTCGTTTTCGCCTTGAGCATTTTGAGCGGAAGACGGCGCGCTTTTTCGTATCTGCGTAACTTGTTCAGCGGGAAAAGTTTGGCGCGAATCGGGTTGAATAAAATCTGAAACCGCTTCGCCGCGCAGGATTCGGCGCAAATCTTCGCGCATCTCGCTTGCCGTTGCGTAACGATTTTCGGGTTGCTTCGCCAACGCTTTGGCAATGACATTTTGCAGATTTTGCGGAACATCGGCGGGCAAAGGCTCGAATTCGCGCATCATTATCGCGGCAATCATCGCAGAAGGCTCTTTTTGCGGAAACGGCAGTGCACCCGTTAAAAATTGATGCAAATTTACGCCGACTTCCCAAATATCTGTTTGAAACGAGCGTTTGCCGTCCAACGC
>JALZOE010000183.1 GCA_030857325.1 Acidobacteriota bacterium | reverse complement strand
CATTATATAAGAGCCGTAAAAGGGAAGTCTTACCTAAACCGACATCCCCTATTATTGTAGTTAATCCTTGATTGCTTCGGATTACATAATTTGTTTTGGCAATTGCCGCTTGAATATTGGGCGTTATATAAAAAAATCTTGGATTTGGTGAAATTGAAAAAACGGATTCTAATGCCATAATCGAAGAAGATATAACACTTTTTATAAAATTTCAACGAAATATGCACAGGGGGACTGTTATTTAAGATAATTTTCTTAAAAGATTGAATAAATGGACAAGCAGGAGGGAATCTGCGAAATTGCCCCCCAAGGCTATTTTTTTAGATATGTTATTTCCGTTTTGTATTTACACGCTGGCAGTTGTGTGTGTTATTTTCTTCTATCAAATTGACAATTTTGGATAAGTTTTCGGCTGATTATTTCCGTTTCTACCCTTTTTCAGAAATTATTTTGGCGTAACTTTTGGAGACAAAAAATGAAAGTTCTGTATCCTGATTTTCAAGCACATTACGAGTATGAAGAATCAGTTGAACATTTTTATTTGCAAAGTCAAGAGATTGAATTTGTCAACCACTTTCGCGGTGATGTCAATCGGCAAATGGTGGCGGTCTTACTTTTTTAGCATTAATACCTGCCGACAAATGCGGGAATTCGAGGTATGACGCTCGAAGTTCTTTTGTAAATGCTTCAAATCTGTTTGAGCGCATCGCGCAGAACGCGGGCGGATCGTTCGAGTCCGGCTTTTTCCGCTTTGTCGAGTTCGAGTTCGACGACGCGCTCGACGCCGTTTTTGCCGACGACGCACGGCGTTCCGAGATAGACGCCTTTGATGCCGTATTCACCCTGCAAAAGAGTTGAAACGGGTAAGACCGTTCGCTCGTCGCGCAAAATCGCTTCGCAGATGCGGCGGACGCATAAGCCGATGGCGTAAGACGTATTGCCTTTGCGCTTGACGATTTCCGGCGCGGCTTGGCGAATGTTTTCGAGCATTTCGGCAGGCGGCGGCAGTTTGTCCGCGCCGGGAAATTTGGCGAGCGGCAGACCGGCGACGCGCGCCGCGCTCCAGACGGCGATTTCCGAGTCGCCGTGTTCGCCGACGACGAAAGCGTCCACCGCGCGCGGTTCGATTCCCAACCGCTCAGCCAGAAGCACACGCAGACGCGCCGTGTCAATGATCGTTCCCGTGCTGATAACGCGGCTCGCGGGCAAGCCGGATTCGATTTGCGCGACTTGCGCGAGAATGTCCACCGGATTGGTGGTAATGATAAGTATGCCGCAGAAATTTTCGGCTTTTAATTTGCCGACGATTTCGCGGACGATTTTGACGTTTGAGGCGAGCAGCTCAAGCCGCGAGACTTTCGGGTCGTCGGTTGCAACGCCCGCCGTGATGACGACGATTGAACTTTGCGCCGCGTCTTTGTAATCGCCCGCCGTAACTTTTACGGGCGGCTCCATCGGCACGGCAATCGCCTGCTGCAAATCCATCGCTTCGCCTTTCGCTTTGTCAGCATCGCGGTCAATTAAAACAAGCTCGCGGATTAACTCGCTTTGCAGCAGCGCGAACGCGCTCGCCATTCCGACGTTGCCGCAGCCGACGACGCAGACGCGGTTTTCGTGAACGGCGGGCGCGTTCGTATCGCTCGATTTCGGCGCGCTGTTTTTCGTTTGACCGGCTTTTTTCGATTTGCCGGGTTTTTCTTTTTTATCAGCTTTCTTTGTTTTATCAGCCATTTTATGACGGTTAATTTTTCATCGCTTCGGCAGCGCCGGCGAGTTCCTTGTGTTTTTTGACGAGCGCGGCGGTCAGATTCTCGAATGATTTGACGAAACCGGCGACGCCTTCCGTTTGCAACTCTTTCATCGCTTCGTTGAGGTCGATTCCGGCGGCGGTGATTTGCTTTAACGTTTCGCGGGCTTCCGCAAATCCGTTTTCCAGCGTCGCGGCGACTTTGCCGTGGTCGCGGAAAGCCTCAACGGTGGCGGGCGGCATCGTGTCCACGGTGTCTTTGCCGATTAACGCTTCGACGTAATAGGTATCGGGAAAATCAGGATTTTTCGTCGAGGTCGAAGCCCACAAAAGCCGCTGCGGATTGGCTTCCTTTTCCTTCAATTTGCTCCAGCGTTCGTTTTCATCGCCGAACAGTTCGAGATATTTTTCATACATCGTTTTGGCATTGGCGATTGCCGTTTTGCCGATTAATGCCCGCAGTTTCAGTTTTTGCGTTTCGTCCTTCGCTTCGTTAATTTTCGCGTCGAGCAGCTTGTCAATTTTCGTGTCCACGCGGCTGACGAAAATGCTCGCAACGGACGCGATTTCCCTGATTGATTCGCCGCGCATTACGCGTTTTTCCAAGCCTTTGAGATAGGCTTCGGCGACTTGCTCGTAAACTTCAAAACTAAACATTAAAGTTACGTTGACGCACACGCCGCGATTAATCAGCTCCTCGATAACCGGGATTCCCGCCGGTGTCGCCGGAACTTTTATCATCAAATTTTTTCGATTAACCCGTTCGTGCAGTTCGACCGCTTCTTTAATCGTGCCGGCGGTGTCGTGCGCCAAATCGGGCGAAACTTCGAGACAAACGTAGCCGTCCTGACCTTCGGATTCGTCGAACACGGGACGCAGAATGTCGCAGCCCTGTTTAATATCGCTCGTCGTCAGCGCGGCGGTAACAGAGGCGACGGCGAAACTTTCGCTTTCCTTGACAGCTTGGGCGAATTCTTCGTCGTAGGCGTCCGATTCGGTAATCGCCTTCTCGAAAATCGTCGGATTCGACGTTACGCCGCGCAAGCCGTCCGCTTCGACCAAGCGTTTTAATTCTCCCGAAGTAATCAGCGGGCGGTTGATGTTGTCGAGCCAGAAACTCTGACCGTATTTGTGCAGTTCGACGAGCGGATTTTGATTCATAATTTAAAACTCCTTGAGCGAATCTCATTTATCATCTCGAAGACGATTCGCTTTTTCCTGATTCTGATTATTATACGCCACAGTGCCGACGCCGACAGCCGTATAATTACCGATTCGCAATCGGTAATTATACCACTGTTTTTGTTGAAAAGAATTCGAGCTTTGAGCGGCGCTTCTTAAGTAGAAAAAAGTTTTCAATCGACGAGTTCGCCGATGCCGTAATCGTGGCGAAGCGAGAGATAGCCGCGCGCCTGAACTTCGTCGTCGACGCGCGGACTCGTATCGAGTTCGCGCGGCGGCAGGCGGTCGCTCATTTTCTTCAGCGACCATTTAACGAATTCCTGTATTGTGCCGCCCGTTCGCGTCGCAGCGAACTCGGTTTCGTCGCGTTCCATCTGCTCGACGACTTCGATTGCCGTCGCGCCTTTATATTCCTTGTCGTTAAAGCGAAAAATCATTGTGTTAAAAACCTTGTCCGTTTAGATTACCGGGCGGAGAGTAGTATTATCTTACGACGCGGCGCGTGTTAAAATACACCGTAAAAACGCGGTTGCCGCCTCAGTAATTACTCTGATGCGAAATTTTGTCCGCCGGGCGATAATAACGGAAATGACGAACGCAAAAAAGGGAGAATCCAAACTCGGACGACGAAGCGTCGAATCGCGCCCGCGCGAGCGCGAGCGGTTTCTGCGAACGCTGATTGCCAATTTGCCGGGCGCGGTTTTCCGCCGCCGCGCCGACGCTCAATTTACCGGAGAATTCGTCAGCGACGGCTGTTTTGATTTGACGGGCTACCGCGCCGAAGATTTAGTCGGCGCGAACGCCTCGACAAACTGGAGCGAGTTGATGCACCCGGAAGACCGTGAGCGCGTCTTTGACGAACTGCGCCGCTTGATTGAAATCGAGCCGCCGCCCGAAGCCGAACAGTTTCGGATTTCCTATCGTCTGGTTGCCCGCGACGAACGAAATCAGACACGTCCGCGAACGCTTTCGATTCGCGCGCGATGCTCGGGGGAAAATCAGCGCGCTCGAATGTTTTATCACCGACATCACCGACCGGACTTTAGCCGACGAACGCGTGCGCGAATCGGAAAATCGATACAAACTGCTCGCCGAAAATATGCGCGATTTGGTGTGTTTGCTCGATTTAGACGGCAGGTATCTCTACGTTTCGCCGTCGTCGCAATCGCTGCTCGGCTACGCGCCGGACGAGTTGGTCGGCGAATCGCTTTACGATTTGGTCAAGCCGGAAGATTCGGAACGTCTGCGCGACGAAGCGCACGCCCAGCTGCTCAAAGGCGAATCCGGAATCATCATCGAATATCGACTGCGTGACAAACGGGGCGAATACTGCTGGTTTGAAACGATGGCGCAAACCGTCGCCGCCCCGAACGGCGAAATCATTCAGCTGCAGTTTGTCTCGCGCGACGTGTCCAAGCGCAAGGAAGCCGAAGAAGCGACGCGGAAAGCGCAGGAAGAATTGGCGCATCTGCTGATGAGCGAGCAGGAAGCCCGCCGCGACGCCGACCTCGCCCGCGTCGAACTCGAACACGCGAGCCGCGCCAAAGACGAATTTCTGCAGATGGTCTCGCACGAATTCCGCACGCCTCTGACGACGATAAAAACGCTCGTTCGCGTTCTCCAACACGACGGCAAATCCGAAGCCGTGCGCTTAAAACATCTCGAAACCATCGCCGCCGAATGCGACCGCCAGATTGATATGATTCTCAATCTGCTCGACGTGTCCCGTCTCGAAGAAGGCGACGTTGATTTGAAGCGCGAGCCGGTTGACATCAACCGCGTTCTTTACTCGTGCGACAAAATCGAGCGTCCCGCCGCCGACGCGCGCCGTCAGACTTTGACCGTCGATCAAAATCAATCGCTGCCGAAGGTTTCCGGCGACGAAAAAGCGATGCGCCGCGCCCTCTGCACGATTATCGAAAACTCGATTAAATACACGCCCGAAGGCGGAACCATCACCGTTACGGCGCGGCACGTCGCGCATCACGGAATCAAAACCGGCGGCGCCGAGACGGATAGAAAAATCGCCGCCGCGCGATTCGGAGATTTGCCGAAGCAGATGGATTTTTCGAGCGCCGAACAGCTTGCCGGAGATGAAATCGCCGTCCTCGTCCGCGACACGGGACGCGGGATTCTACCCGAAGACGTGTCGAAAGTTTTCCAAAAATTTTATCGCGGCGCTAAACCGCATCACGACGCATCGACCGACGGCACGCCAGACGATGCCGCCGGCAAAGCCGAAACGCCGGGCGTCGGTTTGGGATTATATTTGGCAAAGCGTTTGATTGTCGCGCTCGACGGGCGTGTTACGGTCGATTCCGAGCCTGGGCGCGGCAGTTGCTTTACGATTTTTTTACCGGTTTGGAACGAAAAATTGCACGAAAAGGATACGCTCGATGAATACGGGTTTGACGAGAACGCGGACGATGACGAAAAAACGCTTGCTGGCGGTTGAAGACGACGCGCGGCTTCTCGAAGCGATTGCCGCGTGTCTCGAACAGGCTGGCTACGACGTGATGACCGCCCGCAGCGGCAAAGACGCCTTTGTCCGCATCGCCGAAACGATTCCCGATTTAATCGACAGCGACGTGATGATGCCGCGCGGCGACGGTTACGCGCTCGTCGAAAATCTGCGCTCGAACCCGCGCACCGATTTGATTCCGATTGTTTTTTTAACGGCGAAGGACGGACGCGCCAACCGTTCGAACGGCATCCGCGCCGGAGTTGACGCTTATTTAACGAAACCGTTCGAGCCGGAAGAACTCGTCGCCACGATTGAAAATATTCTGAACAGAGTTTCGAGAACGCACACACGCGTCGCGCTTGCCGCCGGCGCAAATTCGGCAAAGCCGGTTTTCTTCGGCGATGACCGCGCAATGCCGCACAACGTCAATCCCGACAACCTGACCGAAGCCGAAGAACGCATCGCCCGGCTCGTCGCCGAATCCTTAAGCAACAAGGAAATCGCGGCGCGGCTCGATGTCAGCATTCGCACCGTCGAATCGCACGTCTCGCACATTCTCGCCAAAAAAAGCTGGTCAAACCGTGTCGAAATCGCCCGCTACGTCGGACGGCAAAACGCGGCGTAACATTTCAATCAAATGCGACTAAAAA
>JALZOE010000182.1 GCA_030857325.1 Acidobacteriota bacterium | reverse complement strand
TTTATGACTCGGTGAACATCGACATCTCGAATTTGAAAATTACGCAGGACGAATCGGGCGAAAACGCGACGGCGCTGTTCGATAAGGAATGGAATTTTGAAGGCGACGCGAGTAATTCGTCCGGCAAAGTGCGCCAGCAATTGACTTTCAGCAAAATCGGCGGCAAATGGCTGATAACCGGCGAGCGCGATTTACGAGTTTATTACGTTAATAATTAAATAACGCCCGTCTTTTTCACTTACCGTTTACCATTTATTACGTTTTTTATGAAGGCAATTTCTATTTTAGGCTCGACCGGCTCAATCGGCTGCAATACGCTCAAAGTCGTCGATTTTTTGCGCGAGTTTCGCGTCGTCGCGCTCGCCGCGGGAAGAAATGTCGAAAAATTAGCCGAACAAATCTCTGCGTTTAAGCCTGAAATTGTTGGGGTTGAAAATGAAATCTGCGCCGAAAATCTTCTGCGGCAACTTCACAAAACGAATACAAGAGCGCCGAAAATCGAAACGGGCGAAACGGGCTTGATTGCCGCCGCGACGCACGACGAAGCCGCAATCGTCGTATCGGCAACCGTCGGCGCGGTCGGATTAGTTCCGACGCTGAGAGCTTTGGAAGCGGGGAAAACGGTCGCGCTCGCCAACAAGGAAACGCTCGTAATGGCGGGCGAATTGATGACGAAAACGGCGCGTGAAAACAAAGCCGCGATTTTGCCCGTCGATTCCGAACACAACGCGATTCACCAATGTCTGCGCGGCGAAAAACGCGGCGAGGTCAAACGTCTTATTTTAACCGCGTCCGGCGGACCGTTTCGCGCCAAATCGAAACGGGAAATCGAACGCGCGACGCGCGCCGAAGCCTTAAATCATCCGAAATGGAAAATGGGCGAGAAAATCACGATTGATTCGGCAACTTTGATGAACAAAGGACTTGAAGTTATCGAAGCGCGCTGGCTGTTCGATTTTTCGGCTGATGAAATCTCCGTCGTCGTCCATCCCGAATCAATCGTTCACTCGTTAATTGAACTCGTTGACAACTCGATTATCGCGCAAATGGGCGCGACCGATATGCGTCACGCGATTCAATACGCGCTGACTTATCCGAACCGCAAACCGTGTGAAATTCAGCCGCTCGATTTAACACGCCTTTCGGGACTGAATTTTGAAGAACCCGATTTGGAAAAATTTCCGTGTCTTGCTTTAGCTTACAAAGCCTTGAACATCGGCGGAACTTTGCCCGCCGCGATGAACGCCGCCAACGAAATCGCCGTCCGAGCGTTTCTCGACGACAAAATTCGTCTCTCCGACATCCCGAAAATTATCGAAAACGTAATGAACGCGCACACGCCGGAAGCGGTTTCGGGTTTGAAGATTGTTCTCGAAACCGACGTTTGGGCAAGGGAACAGGCTATAATAAAATTGGAAAACCTGAAAAAGACCGCTTCGGCAAATTGAGGTGATAAAAAGTTATGCAGCAGACAAATACCGAAATACAAACGTCAGCCGCGCCATTTTTGTATGAAATGGAGGAAAACGGCTTTGAAAACGAACACGTCAAAGTGCATCTTTGGACGCGCGAGCAGTATTACAAAATGGCGGAACTCGGTTTTTTCGACGGTAAAAAAGTCGAGCTTATCGAAGGAGAAATCATTGAAATGTCACCGATGAAAACTTTGCACGCAACGGCTTTGAGTTTGCTCGTCGAACTTTTAGGACTTGTGTTTTCAAAAGAATTTACTATTCGCTCGCAGCTTCCGATGACCTTCGGCGAAACAACCGAACCCGAACCGGACATCGCGGTTGTCAAAGGTAAAATCAGAGACTTTTCCGCCGCGCACCCAAAAACCGCCGCGCTTGTCGTCGAAGTTTCCGATTCGACTTTGCGTTATGACCAGACGAAAAAAGCGACGCTTTACGCCAAAAATAAAATTCAGGAGTTCTGGATTTTGAACTTGAAAAACCGATGTCTGGAAGTTTATCGCCGCCCGATTAAAGATAAAAAACTCGGTTTTATCTACACGGAAATTCAGATTGTTACCGAAAACAACCAGATTGTGCCGCTCGCCGCGCCGGACGCTCCAATCAAAGTCGCCGATATGCTGCCGTGATATTTGCGTTTGAGCGAGGCGGGTTTTACACTTTAGATTGCAACTTAGAGCAATCGCCGACACTCTAAGAAAATTGACTAATCAATAAAAGAGAGACTTATATAATGACAATTTTAATCGGAATTTTAGCCGTCGTCTTCGTTCTCGGTATCGCCATAAATATTCACGAATTCGGGCATTTCGCCGTTGCCAAACTTTTGGGAATGCGCGTTGACGCATATTCGTTTTTTGGTTTGGGACCAAGAATCTGGGGTTTTAAAGTCGGACATACCGATTATAGAATCAGCGCGATTCCTCTGGGCGCATACGTCAAACTTTACGGCGATGAAGCGACCGGACCGCTCGAAGGCGAGGATAATCAGGGCGAAGTCGTTCCCCAATCCGAGCTTTACGAATTGCGCCCGCGCTGGCAGAAATTCCTCGTAATGATTGGCGGACCGTTTATGAATATTATGCTGGCGCTGGCGATTCCGTTCGGACTGGCATTGTATAACGGCGTTCCGGCAGCGCCTTCGCCCATTATCGCTTCGGTCAAAGCTGACGGCGCGGCGGAACGTGCCGGAGCGCAAGTCGGCGATAGAATTGTTGTTTTCGACGGCGTGGAAAATCCGACGTGGCAGCGTATTCAAAACGATTCGATGCTGACGCCGGAAAAGGAAATTCCGGTTGTTGTCGAACGCGCCGGACAGAGAATTCCGCTGACCGTTTCGCCGACGAGATATGTTCAAGACGGCAATAATCTCGGCAGTCTCGACTTAGAACCGGAAGGCGATGTCGAGCCGGTCGTCGTCGAAGTGGCGCAGGAAGGAATGCCCGCCGCCGCCGCCGGTTTGCAGAAAGGTGATTTGATTGTTTCGTTTAACGGCGCGCCGGTCAGAAATCGCACCGAAGCGCGTCAGAAGATTATCGATAACGGCGCGAATCCGATTAAATTAACCGTCAATCGCAACGGCGAAGCCAGAGAAATCGTTGCCAACGCCAAAATCGAAGAAGGCAAACCGCCGGTTCTCGGTGTCCAATTCAGCAATCAGTTCGGAGCGCGGGAAAAAGTCAACGTCGGGCAAGCCGCCGCTTTCGCGTGGAACTCGAATATAGAAATTCTGCGAATGACCGGCAAGGCGTTCGGACAGGTCTCCAAAGGCGAGCGCTCGGCGGGCGAAACTTTTTCGGGTCCAATCGGCATCGTCCAAATCATCTCGCAAATCGCCAACAGCGCCGGTTTTGAAGGTCTTTTATTTATTCTCGGTTTAATTAGCTTAAACCTCGGCATCTTTAATCTTCTGCCGATTCCGATGCTCGACGGCGGGCAGATTATGATGTTGGCAATCGAAGGTTTTCTCGCGCTGTTCGGCTTGACGCTTTCGATGGCGGTTAAGGAAAAAATTCAAATGGTCGGTTTAGCCGCGATTCTGCTGCTGATGGTATTCACGATATTTAACGACATTTCGAGATTTTTCAGATAATGAAAAATTAAATGTATCTTAATTTATAGCGTCTGCACGGTTTATTTTTACTTTGCAGACGCTATAATAATTTGGGAAGAAGTTATGAAAAGACAATCAAGAGCTGTAATGGTTCGAGACATACAGATTGGCGGCGGCGCGCCGGTCGCCATTCAATCGATGACGAAAACCGACACGACGGACGTTGACGGCACAATCAGACAAATCGAAGAAATGGTCGCGGCGGGCTGTGAAATCGTCCGCGTCGCCGTTCCCGACAACGACGCGGCGATTGCTTTGAAGGAAATCCGTAAGCGCACCGACGCGCCGCTCGTCGCCGACATTCATTTTCATTACAAACTGGCTTTGATGGCGCTCGACGCCGGAATCGATAAACTGCGGCTTAATCCCGGCAACATCGGTTCGATTGACCGCGTGCGCGAAGTCGTCCGCGCCGCCGAAGCGCAGAAAGTTCCAATCAGAATCGGCGTCAACGGCGGTTCGCTAGAAAAGGATTTACTGAAAAAATACGGCACGGCGACGCCCGAAGCGATTGTCGAATCGGGAATGCGGCACGTTCGCATTTTAGAAGATTTGGGCTTTACCGAAACGATAATTTCCTTAAAAGCGTCGGACGTAAACAGAATGGTCGAAGCGTATCGGTTGATGTCGCCGATGGTCGATTATCCGTTTCACTTAGGCGTAACCGAAGCGGGAACGGCTTTCGGCGGCACGATTAAATCGGCAATCGGTTTGGGAATTTTATTGCACGAAGGCATCGGCGACACGATTCGCGTTTCTCTCGCCGCCGAACCGCACGAAGAAGTGCGCGTCGGCTGGGAGATTTTAAAGTCTCTTGAATTAAGAAAGCGCGGCGTAACCGTCGTCGCCTGTCCGACGTGCGGGCGATTAGATATTGATAATTTTGTCGAAATCGTCACGGAAGTTGAACGTCGTCTGGCGCACGTCGAAGAACCGCTGCAACTCTCGATTATGGGCTGTGCCGTCAACGGTCCGGGCGAAGCGCATGATTCGCAATTAGGCATAACTTTCGGGCGCAACGTCGGAATGATTTTCAAAAATGGCGTCCCGATGCGCAGAGTTTCCGGCGCTGATATTGTTGAAGAATTCGTTAAGGAAGTCGAAATTTTGCGAAGCGAAGGCGCAAACGCCAAATCTTTGCCGCCGGAAAACAAGCTCGTCCAAATCACTTAAAATAAACCGCAAAGAGGAAATTCAAACGTCTCGTCGCTTGAAATGAAAATAGTCGTGCGCGGAACAAATTGGGTCGGCGACGCGGTAATGACGATTCCCGCGCTGCGCGAGCTTCGGCGCATTTTTCCCGAATCCGAAATCACGCTGCACACGCGCCTCTGGGCGAAAGGAATTTTTCAGGACGCCGATTTCGTGGACGAGATTTTAACCTTTGAGCCGGAAAATTCTGCATTCAAAACCGTTCTCGCGCACGCGAAAGTTTTGCAAAAGGAGCAGTTTGATTTAGCCGTTATTCTGCCTAATTCTTTTGAATCGGCGCTTGCCGTTAAACTCGGACGCGTAAAAAAAAGATTCGGCTACGCCAAAGACGTGAGAAGTTTTCTGCTGACCGACGCGGTTAAAATTCCCGAATGGAAAAATCAAAAGCACGAAGTTTTTTATTATTTGAATTTAATCGCCGAAATCGAAAACGCGCTTTTCGGCACAAAAAGCACTCTGGAAAATGAGCCGCGATTTGGATTAGAGGTTTCCGACGAGAGGAAATCACGGGCGCGAAAATTTTTGGAAGAAAACGGCGTCGATTTGACGAAAAAAATTGTCGCCTTTTGTCCGGGTTCGACAAATTCACGAGCAAAGCGTTGGCAAACGACAAGTTACGCTGAATTAAACAATAAAATTCAAAACGAGTTAGATGCGAACGTAATCCTCATCGGTGCGAATAATGAAACGGATATTTCCGACGAAGTTGCCGAAAAATCGAAATCAAAGCCGCTTGTTCTGACTGGAAAAACCGATTTAGCCGAAGCAACGGAGATTTTGAGCCTCTGCGACTTGCTCGTTTCAAACGACACCGGACCGGCGCACATTTCCGCCGCTCTGGGAACGAAAACTCTGGTGATTTTCGGTCCGACTAACCCACTGACAACCAAGCCCTGGAACGCTCAAATAGTTCGTAATAATGTCGAATGCTCGCCGTGTATGCTGCGCGATTGCCCGATTGACCATCGCTGTATGAGTTGGATTTCGGCTGACGATGTTTTTGTAAAGGTAAAAGAAAAATTGTCCACAGATAAACACGGATGAATACGGATAAAGCAGAAAAAGAACCAAAAACCAAAAACCAAAAACCAAAAACCAAGCCGGCTGTTTTTCTTGACCGCGACGGAACTTTAATTGAAGAAGCGAATTATTTAGCGCGTCCCGAACAGCTAAAACTTTTCCCGTTTGCGGCGGAAGCGGTTCGTCTATTAAATGAAAAGGATTTTCTCGTCATTCTAATTACCAATCAATCGGGAAT
>JALZOE010000016.1 GCA_030857325.1 Acidobacteriota bacterium | reverse complement strand
CGGGCTTGAGAAAATGCCGCGAATCTTTTGGGTTCTCGCTCTTTCGGCGAGTGGTTTATTTTGCTTTTCGAGTTCCGCCGTAACGTCAATGTTTTCCGAATTGCCGTTCAAACAAATTTGTTCGGTGTCGGTTCGCAAGTTATCGAATTCCGCCAGCCGCTTGACCGTATCGGTCGAATATCTTTCCCACCACGAGACGATTGTGAACAAAGGTTTGCAGATTTTGCCGTGTTTCGCGCAGTAATAAGTCGTCGTTACAGGCTCGACTAATGTCGCTAAATCGGCGTGTGTCGTGGCGCGGCAACTGCGAATCGTGCGGCTTAAAATCACCGTCAAAACATCGCGGATTTCCTAGCTTTCGACTCGTTTGATTTGTTCGGCGACAAAATCGATTTCCTCGCGCACCGATTCGACAAACCATTTATCGAGAAATCTTTCGGACTTGGCTTGTTTGAGCTTGATGCCGTAAAGCCCGACTACTTCGTTATACTTTTTCAAAACAACCGCTTCGTGTTCGGCTGTATAACATCTATCGTCAAAGTCTTTGCTTCGAGAGCGTATTTTGAATTCGGGCGAAGGGAAATATTTATTGTTGTATTTGTTGAGATACTCGGTCAATTTGCTTTCAAATTCGACGTTCGACTGCTCGGCGGTAAATTTCCGAAGCCATTGCGAAATATCTTTATATATGCGTTTGCAGTTCAACGAGATTTACTTTTTTGACTTTGACGTTTGAAATCAGAGTGTTGAAAGCCGAAATATCGACGCCGATTGCGTTAATGCCTAATTCGTTTGCCTGCACAAGCGTCGTTCCGCTTCCGCAAAACGGGTCGAGAACGATGTCGTTTTTTTTGAAAAAGACTTCGGTTTTGAATTTGTCCGTGTGATTGTCGAGAAAATATTCGACCAGTTGCGGAATGAATTTGCCTTTATATGGGTGCAGGCGGTGGACGTGTTTGGTCGTCTGCGATTCGGTGTATTGGTCGAACGAGAGCGCCCAGTTCAAATCGTCGCCCAATCGGTTTTTCCAGACGTTTTCGCGCGAATCTTTATAGGCTTTGTAATAATCGAGCAAAACTTTTTTGGCAATGAGAATGCTTCCATTGTCGCCGATTTTTTCGATTCTGCCGTAGTTGATAAGATAGGCGATGTTCGACGGCGTAACGGTTTTGCCGAGATGCGCGGTCGCCCAGAGGCTGGCTTGTTTGATGTCTAATAATTCTTTTCGTTCAAACATTTGTCGGGTGTTCGGTAATTATCGCAAAACGAAAGCGGGCGGTTTGGTCGATGATAATAAAAAAACGGGAAATTTCAAAACCGCTTTTTGTTTTGGACGCGGCGAAGTATATACGGTTAAATTGATAGATGGCTTGAGGAAAAATCGGCGGCGGGATTTTAACGATTGCGGAGACGACGGGGAAAATTATGGAAAATATGACGGAGAAAAGCGAGGCGGACGCGAAAGCGCAGAAGCGCGAGAAGACGCTGCGCGTTTTCTGGATGATGCTAATCGGCGTTTTTTTCGCGGTGATTGTTTTGCGCGTGATGAACTGGCTGCGCGACGGCGGCGATTTATACGGTATTTTGTCGCCGCTCGGAATGGTTTTCGTCGGGCTGGTGCAGATGCGGATTACGAATAATAAGGTGCTGCAAACGATTTTGCTGGTGGTTGCGGTGGTGTTGGTGTTTTCGGGGCTGGCGCTGACGATTTGGCGGTGAACGGAAAAAACTTTAAGGAACGAATTGCCTTCCGGCTAAGTTTTACTTTTTTTAATCGCGCTTTTTGCCGACATCGAAGAAACGAGCGCGAACGCGGTTTTGGCTGTTGTTGAACGGAACTGTTTCTTTTTGCCCGTTGCGGCGTAGTTTCTGCTGTTCTTCGGTCGGCAGACGGTTGGTTGCCCGGCACGACTCGCCGCAGCAGCCGTCGAAGCGTTCCAGACATTTTTCGCATTGGATAAAGAGCAGATGACACGCCTGATTAACGCAGTTGCGGTGCGTGTCGCTTTTTTCGCCGCACTGGTGGCAGCGGCTGATGATGTCGCCGGAAATCTGCTCGCCGAGACGGTTGTCGAAGACGAAATTTTTGCCGCGAAATTTATTCTTCAAGCCCTTTTTCCGAACCTGACGCGCGTATTCGATAATGCCGCCTTCGAGGTGAAAAACGTTTGTAAAACCGTTGTGCAGCAGATACGCGCTCGCTTTTTCGCAGCGGATTCCGCCGGTGCAATACATAATTACGGGCGCGTCTTTTTTATCTTCGAGCATCTCGACCGCCATCGGCAATTGTTCGCGGAACGTATCGCTCGATACTTCCAGCGCGTTTTCAAAATGCCCGACTTCGTATTCGTAATAATTCCGCATATCGACGACGACGGTTTCGGGATTTTCGGTTAATCGATTAAATTCTTCGGCGTTGAGATACGCGCCGCGATTCCGCATCGAAAAAGTCGCGTCTTCGATGCCGTCGGCGACAATCTTTTTCCGCACTTTAATATGCAGAACCCAGAACGATTTCCCGTCGTCGTCAACGGCGATATTTAAACGTATGCCGTCAAGAAAATCTATCGAATACAGATAATCTTTAAACGCCTCGAAATTCTTTTCGGGAACGCTGATTTGCGCGTTGACGCCTTCGTTTGCCACGTAAATGCGCCCGAAAACATCGAGCTTTTCGAGATTCTTGTATAATTCATCACGAAAACTTTGCGAGTCTCCAATTGGATGATATTGATAAAACGACAAAGTTATGCGCGGCTCGGTTTCCGCTTCGAGACGTTTTTTTAATTTTTCCTGCGAAATTGTGTTTCGTAATTCCGTTTTCGCCATAATTATTTACGAAGAAAAGCCGCGAAATTTCTCCCGCGGCTTTTTATCTTAACCGACTTTACAAACCTCTTTAAAGCGGCTCGGAAAATTTCTTCCGAATCGCTTTAGTTGTCTTCCCATTTAAATGGAAAAAGTTTTCCGGCTGCTTCAGGCGTAACTTTTTGTCCGAGAAGTTCCAGCGCGGCGGATAAAACGACATCGCGCTGCGCGCAATATCGGCGCCGACCGGCTTTAATGCTAATTGAGGCGTAACGCCGATGTGTTCGAGGCTTTTCCCGTCCGTCATAATAACGTCGGCGTTAGTTAAACTCATCCCGTATGCTACGATAGAGTCGCCGCCCATCTGCATCGGCACACTGACCGATTGCATAACCGCGCCTGCCGATTGGTCGCCGATGACTACGCCGCGCTGTTCAATTTGAACGAACCGGGCGAAAATTTCAGCAGCAGAGCCGGAATTGGCATCGATGAGAACTATTAATTTTCCGTTGAAAACATCTTTTCCACGGGTTTTAGCCGTCTGCGGTTTCATTGCCTTGCGCCCTTTGAGGTCGGCTATCTTTGTGTCTTTATCCACGAAATAACCCGCCAATCGTTCGAGCGCTACAACGTAACCGCCGCCGTTGTTACGCAAATCCAAAATCAAATTGGAAGTCTGGCTTATGCGTCCCTGCATAATGCCGTCAATCGATTCGGGCAGGAAAAAAATTAACGTAAGAATTACGACGGTTTTTAACGAACCGTTCTGAACTATTGACCTGCTTTATAGATTAATTGGCATTCATTATATTTTCCTCGTTTCTTAGCTTGAAGAATTATTCAAATATTTTTAAGCCGATTTGGTCATCGCGTCCATATCCGGTTTCCAGCGCAAAACCGGTTTACGCGCCGCGGTCGCTTCGTCGAGTCTGCCGATTCGGGTTGAATGCGGCGCGCCGATGACGAGTTCGGGATTATCAATCGATTCCTGCGCGATTGATTTCATCGCGTCGATAAAGGCGTCGAGGTCGGCTCTGCCAACCGATTCGGTCGGCTCGATAAGCATCGCGCCTTCGACAATCAGCGGGAAGTAAATCGTCATCGGGTGAAAACCGTAATCGATAAGACGTTTTGCAATATCCAATGTGTGAACGCCTTTGCGCGTTTGTTTTTTATGCGAAAAAATGACTTCGTGCATCGAATCGCTCTCAAACGGCTTGTCGAATGCTTCGGTTAAATGATGTCCGACGTAGCGCGCATTTAAAACGGCTGATTCGGTCGCTTCTCGCAAGCCTTCCGCGCCGTGCGTTTGGATGTAGGCGAGCGCGCGAATCATCATTCCGAAGTTGCCGAAAAACGCTTTGACGCGCCCGATTGATTCGGGACGATTAAAGTCCAATCGATAATTTTCGCCGTCTTTGGCAACGCGCGGCGTCGGCAGAAACGGTTTGAGTTCCGCCGTGCAGCAGCAAGGTCCGCAGCCGGGACCGCCGCCGCCGTGCGGTGTGGAAAATGTTTTGTGCAGATTTAAGTGAATAACGTCAACGCCGAAATCGCCCGGACGCGCCACGCCGACAAGCGCGTTCATATTCGCGCCGTCCATATAAACCAAACCGCCCGCTTCGTGAATGATGGCGCAGATTTCCTTGATGTTCGTCTCGAAAATACCGACCGTGTTCGGATTTGTCAGCATCAATCCGGCAATTCCGCCTTCGCCGCAGAGCATTTTCAAATGCTCCATATCGGTCAATCCTTCGCCGGTCGATTTAACGGTTTTAACCTTGAAACCCGCCATATGCGCCGACGCCGGATTCGTCCCGTGCGCCGAATCGGGAATCAGCATCACGCGCCGCTCGCGTGATTTTTCGCCGTCGCGTTTATCTAAAAACGCGCGAATCAGCATAACGCCGGTCATTTCGCCGTGCGCGCCCGCCGCTGGTTGCAAACTCACGCCCGGAAGTCCGGTAATTTCCGCCAAATCTTCCTGCAAATTGTAAATCAAACGAAGCGCGCCCTGCGCTTCTGATTCCGGCGCGAGCGGATGCAGATTAGTAAATCCGCTGATGCGGGCGACTTTTTCGTTCAGCCGCGAATTGTATTTCATCGTGCAGCTTCCCAGCGGATACATTCCCAAATCAATCGAAAAATTCCACGTGGACATTCGCGTAAAATGACGAATGACATCGACTTCGGAAACTTCCGGCACACCGCTTAAATCGTCGTCGCGCCGCAGTTCGGCAGGCAGAATCTCGTCGATATTCGTTTCTTCAACGTCGAGCTTCGGCAGACGATAACCGACTCTGCCGGTCTGCGAGCGGTCGAAAATCAATTCTTCATTCTGCGTCGGGTGCTGTGTAACTTTTTTAATGCTCATTGTTATTTAAATAGAAAGCTGAAAAACAAGAAAATTGCCATTAAAATGATGTTTGATGTGAAAAATATTAAACTTCTTCAAATCATCAAATACTACATTCATTTTATCAAGACTTAGATGGTCGTCATTTTTATTGTGCGATGGAAGAACAAAATTTAAAGTGTTATCGAGAATCTTAGAATATTTTGTCGGATTTAATATGTTTCCTTCCGCTTTTACTTCTGTCATATTGATTTAAGAGCTTCTTTATTCTCGATTAAAGTTTTGAAAAAATGATAAATCGAAGAACTCATAAATTAAACAAAGCCGCCGCCGGTTTTGCCGCCGATAATAATTCTGCTTTCTTCTTGCCCCAAATTTCGTTCAGATTCTCAGTGCAGACATAATCTTTATAAAACTTTTCGATGTTGTCAGCCTCGCGGGTAACTTCAATTCGCTCTTTTATACTTTCCGCGTTCGCTTTATCAATCTCGATGTTGGCGGAATTTCGATTTAACTGTTTGGCGACGACGGCGGTCGTTCCCGTTCCGGCAAAAGGGTCGAGAACGCAATCGCTCACTTTACTCGACGTTAAAATGATTCGCAAAAGCAGCGCAATCGGCGTTGCTGTTTGTGAAAACGCTCGCCGGTTTCCTTTTTAATCGCTTCGTCGCTGGCAAAATAACCGCTCGTCAATTCCCGAATATCGTCCTAAACGTCGGTTACGAAACAACCGTTTTCGCGTTCGTATTTATGATGTTTCAAAAGCGGCGGATTGATTCGCAAACGATTAAACACGCGCGAGCGTTTTCCCTTTGTCGCAAAAGCGATTATCTGAAACGCCTTGCCATAGCGCGTTTGTCCGGGAACGGCGGAAGTCATTTTTTTCCAGATTATCAAGTTTTGAAACTGCCAGCCCGTTTCGCGCAGAACTCTTAAAACGTCTTCCGAATTTTTCTCGCGCTGCATAAAGTAAATCGCGCCGCCGTCCGATGTCAGTCGGAAGATTTGCGAGCAAACTTCGCGCATCATTTCCCAGTAATCATTTGCCGGCAAATTATCGTCGCCGAAAGCGTAATCTTTTTGCTGATTGAACGGCGGGTCAAGAAAAGTCAAATCGACTTTCGTCGTCAGCGAAGATAAAACCTGCCGACAATCTTCGTTGATAACTTGATTATTTTTTCCGTTTAGCGAAATCATTTTTCCAAATCTTTCGGACGCGGTAATCGACGTTCAAACTTCAGCATTTCGTTTTCGAGCTGCAAAGCCATTTTCTCGCGTTCGGATTTCTCTGTTTTGCCGACTTCTTGAATATCGAAACCGAGTTGTTAAACGACGAAAATGAGTTTGCCGAATTCTTCGCGAAGCTGTTGATTTTCAGAACGTAAATCTCTGACTTCGCCGCGAACGTCCTTTATCTCCAGACGAACTTCTTTTATGTCCTCTTTGTTTTGCTGAATCTCTCTGTTTAGCAAAACAATATCTTTGGCAAATTCGTAAATTTGTTTCCACATCTCAAGCGGCTTTTAAAACCTGTCTTTCTAAATCAGCCAGATTCGAGCTGATTTCAGCCATTGTTTTTCGGGAATCGGCTTTAATAATTTTTGATTCCTCGCGCAGACGGTCAATCTCTATTTGGTCTTGCTTCATCGCTTCCAAAGATTTATGGATTTCCGCCGAACAATCTTTGATAAACGATTTCAAATCGTTGTATTCGCTTTCGGGAATTTCAAATGTTAAAATTTTCGCCATAAAATCACCTCGAAAATTATTTTATCACTTCGCGCAAGCCTTCAGCCAAATCGTCAATTTGCGCTTTCGTATTTAATTCGGTTACGCAAACGAGAAAATCGTTCGGGTTTTCCGAATAGTAGCGCGATAACACCAAGCCACCGATGATGCCTTTTTCGGCGCGAAGTTTTTCGAGCAGTTCGCCGGCGTCTTGCGGAGCGCGGACGACAAATTCGTTAAACTTCGGCGCGGAAAAGGGAAGCGAGAAGCCTTCGATTTCCGAAATCTTTTTCGCGGCGTAAGCGGTTTTTTGCGCGTTTTGCATCGCGACTTCCTGCAAGCCTTTTTTCCCCATCGTTTCCATATAGACGGTAGCGGCGAGCGCGATTAAGCCTTGATTGGTGCAGATATTCGATGTCGCTTTGTCGCGGCGAATGTGCTGTTCGCGCGTGGCTAAAGTAAGCACGAAGCCGCGATTGCCGTTTTTATCATAAGCGATTCCGGCGAGTCTGCCCGGCATCTGGCGGACGTATTTGTCTTTGCAGGCGAACAGCCCGACGTAAGGTCCGCCGTAACTTAACGGAACGCCGAACGATTGACCTTCGGCGACGACAATATCCGCGCCGCACGCGCCCGGCGATTTTAATAAGCCGAACGAAATCGCTTCGGTTACGACGACGATAAATAAAGCGCCGACTTCGTGCGCTTTATCGGCGAGCATCTGCAAATCTTCGACACAGCCGAAAAAGTTCGGCGACTGGACGACGAGCGCGGCGGTTTTGTCGTCTAACTTGTTTAAATCGTCGGCTAAAACGCGCCCTGTTTCCTTATCGAAATGGACGGTTTCAATCTGCAAATCGCCGTGCTGCGTGTAGGTTTTGCTGACTTCCAGATATTCCGGGTGAACCGTTTCGGCGATAACGACTTTATCGCGGCGCGTAACTCTCTGCGCCATCAAAAACGCTTCCGCCATCGAGGTCGAGCCATCATACATCGAAGCGTTCGCCACGTCCATTCCGGTCAATTGGCAAACCAAAGTCTGAAACTCGAAAATATACTGCAAAGTGCCTTGCGTAACTTCCGGCTGATACGGCGTGTAGCTGGTAAAAAATTCCGAGCGCTGAATCAAATGGTCAACGACCGTCGGCGAATAATGCGCGTAAGCGCCCGCGCCTAAGAACGAAGTTTTCCGCGCCGCCGTATTTTTCGCCGCCAGCCGTTCCATTGAATCGATAACTTCAATTTCGGCAAGCGGTTCAGTTACGTTTAAGGCGCGATTAAGTTGAACGTCTTTCGGAATCGAGCGGAAAAGCTCGTCTGCCGATTTTAAGCCGACGATTTCGAGCATCTCGTCGCGTTCTTCGGGTGAATTTGGAATATAACGCATAGTTTATTAGTGAAAAGTGAAAAGTGAAAAGTGAAAAGTTATGATATACAACTTTTCACTTTTCACTTTTCACTATTCGTTATTTGAAAGGTATTCTTCGTATTCGGCTGACGAAAGCAGCGCGTCGGCTTCGCCCGCGTTGGTCATTTTGATTTTTATCATCCAGGCGTCGCCGTAAGCGTCGTTGTTGACGACTTCGGGCGCGTCGTTGAGCGCGTCGTTGACTTCGAGAACTTCGCCCGCAATCGGGGTGAAGATTTCCGAAACCGCTTTAACCGACTCGACCGAGCCGATTGCTTCGTGCGCGTCGAATTTGTCGCCGACCTTCGGCAACTCGACATAGACGACATCGCCCAATGCGTGCTGCGCGTAATCGGTAATGCCGATTGTTGCGTTCTCGCCGTCAACCGCGACCCATTCGTGGTCTTTGCTGTAATGCAGATTTTCTTTTACGTTTGCCATATTTTGATTTTGGATTTTGGATTTTAGATTTCAAATAAATTTCAAATAAACGGATTTACTATTTTCAGTTTGTTTTCGATTATCAAATTGTTCTGCATATCTTCGGAATATAAAATTTCCGCGTTCGCCGCCAGCGCCGAAGCG
Source organism: Acidobacteriota bacterium (assembly GCA_030857325.1). Classification (GTDB taxonomy): domain Bacteria; phylum Acidobacteriota; class Blastocatellia; order Pyrinomonadales; family Pyrinomonadaceae. Next base: position 7,015 of record JALZOE010000016.1, on the reverse strand, counting down.
ACAATCAAGCCGTCCCAGAATGAAATAGGATAACGTCCGCGTAAATCAGATGCTGAAAGCAGAATTGGTTTATTTAATTCAATAATTTGATAGTCGTAATAAAATCTCGCAACAATTTGTGATAAGCGTGATTCGCCAAATTTTTCTTTTCTTTTTAAGTTGAAACAAACTTCATTTATAACTTGTGTGCTGATATAAATGCTGTTTTTGTTCTTTCTGATTAAATCTTTTGCCTTTTGTGATTTTTGCGCGTCCTGCGCCGCAATAAAATTGTAAAGCCAAATGTTTGAATCGAGAAAACTTTTAGAGTTTCCTGTCATAAATTTCATCCCGCTTAAACGGCACAAAATCCGGGTCTTGAATCGGATTTTCCATCAATTCCGTTAAAATATCGTAAGGTTCTTCTTCAACCTTTTCCGCTTCTTTGACACTGACGACGACCCGCAATTTACCTTTTAACTGCCCGCGATATTTTTCGGGAATTTCAATGCTGCCGTTTTTCGATTCGGTTTCAAATTCGATTGTCAACATATTCCTTTAACTCCTTTCTCTTTTATAAAAAGGTATTGGCACGATTTCCGCCGCCAGATGTTTTCCTCTGACATCGATTTTAATTTCCTGACCGGCATTTGCAAACTCGGCAGGCACGAAAGTCAATCCGATATTCTTTTTCAGAAACGGCGCGGGCGAACCCGACGTAACTTTGCCGACTTTTTTATCATTTATATAAACGTCGAAATCGTCGCGGGCGATGCCTTTGTCGCGCATTTCAAAGCCGACGAGTTTTCTTTTCAGTCCGGCTTCTTTTTGTTTAACGAGCGCGTCTTTGCCGATAAAATTGTCTTTGTTCAGTTTGCAAATCCAGCCCAAGTTGGCTTCGAGCGGCGTAATTTCGTCGGAAATTTCGTGTCCGTAGAGCGACATCGCCGACTCCAATCTTAAAGTATTTCGTGCCGCCAGACCGCACGGCAAAATTCCGTTTTCTTCGCCGAATCGTCCGACTTCCAGAAATTTATTCCAAATCTGCTGGGCATATTTAGCGTCGGCGTAAACTTCAAAACCGTCTTCGCCCGTGTAGCCTGTTCGGGAAATAATCGCGTCGATGCCGTCAACTTTTCCGACCTCGAAATAATAATATTTTATCTCGTCCAATTTTGTTTCGGTCAACTGCTGCAAAATCCCGATGGCGTCGCGTCCCTGCACGGCAATCTGGCAGTAATCGGCGCTGGCGTTGGTTAATGTAATATTCTCGTCCGCTTTGTGCGAAGTAATCCAGTCCCAGTCTTTGTCGGTCGTTCCGGCGTTGACGACCAGCAGTAATTTATCCTGATAGAATCTGTAAACTAGTAAATCGTCAACAACCGTGCCGTCCTCGCGCGTCAAAGCCGAATACTGCGCCTGTCCGTCGACGAGTTTCGTAACGTCGTTGGTCGTCAGACGATTGACGAATTTTATCGCGTCTTCGCCTTCGACCCAGATTTCGCCCATATGCGAAACGTCGAAAAGTCCCGAATGTGTCCGCGTTCGCAAATGTTCGGCAATCACGCCCGAATACTGCACCGGCATATCCCAGCCGCCGAAATCGACCATCTTTCCGCCCAATTCGCGGTGAACTTTGTTGAGCGGCGTTTTCTTTAGGTTTTCCATAGGATTTTTGCAAAAAATGTGTAAACAAAAAACTAACACTCGCAAGTTATAAGCGTCAAGAAAGGCTGAATTAGAAAAACTTTAGAGTAAATTGCGGAAAACTAATCTAAAAAGCTGTTTAAAAGTTCAAAAACACAATTGTAAAAGCGAAGAACTTGCCCGCGGAATACACGAAATGCATGAAAAGCAAAACAAAAAAGACAATTAATTTTCTTTTTTCGTATCTTTGGCAGACAAAATTCTTACTTTTTAAACAGCTTTTAAGCGTTTTTCTCGATTTCACGACGGCGGTAAACCGAAAACTCAATTACTTTTTTTTTTCGATTTGTTTTTCGATTCTTCCTTCGGAACTTTCGCGGAGGCTTCGATGATTTGTTCGCAGCTTTCGATTGAGGCGAGAATCGCGCCTTTTTCCTTTTCGTCGGTTGTTTTATTCAACGAAGATTTGAATTCGGGCAAATATCCGGCGGCAGCGGCGGCGAGCGTGCGGACGGCTTTCGGGAAAAGCTGCGCGTCCATTTTGGCGTGAGTGGCTACATCGTCAATATTATTTATCGCTTCTTCGAGGAGTTTTTTGATGTCGGTAAATAATTGCGGACGCGTTCCGGCGGGCAAATCGCCCCATTTGTCGAGGTCTTTGGCGATTTGTTTGGTTTGCGTCGCGTCGTTATTCAAAACAAGAAAGCGACGGTCGATGGCTTTGACGAAAATTTCTGTGCGTTTGTCAATTTCCTGCGCGTCGCGTACTAATTCGACTTCCATTTCGTTTAAATGGTCGCGCTTTTGAGCGTTTGCCGATGAAGACGCGGCGAGGAAAACGCAGAAAAATAAAGATAAAATCAAGAAAAAATGTTTTAGTTTTGCACGGGTCATTTTAATTTCCTCTACTGTCGTCAGGGATGACCGAATCGCCGAAAAAAGGCTCGACGGCTTTGCTGCGCGCCGCGCGAACGTTTCTTATCAGGTTTCTGACATAGGATTCATATTTAGCCGGCAACTCGCGGCGAATCATCTCGATGCGGGGAACAAACCGCCGCAGACTTATTTCGAGCCGCTTAAAATTATTGAGAACTTTGCCGCGCCCCGTATCATTTTTATTCAAAAAAATCAGTGTGTTGTCCATCAGCGCGTTAAAACCGCCGAGTTCGTCATACATTTCGCCGTATAAACCGCGCGTGTTAAAATCTTCCGCCCGCCTGAGACGGTTTTCCATTAACGCCAAAGCCAATTTGGTGCGCTCGCTAATTTTTGTTTCCGCTTCGAGCGAAGATTTTTCCTCTTTTGAAACGATTTTTAAAGGCGGCGGCGCCGTGTCTTCATACGATTCTTCCTGCGCGGAAATTGTCAGAGACAAAGCGAAAAGTAAAAAAAGTGAAAAGTGAAAAGTGAAAAGTGAAAAGTTTTTAAAGCGTTTTGAAGGCAAAAGAATTTTGCCGAAAATAAATTTTATTAGTCTCCGTTTCTTCATTGCTTCGCTTTTCGTTTTTATTATTTCATTTTTCACTTTTCTTTTTCCCCTTTTTCCCGTCGCCGCGTTTGATTTGATTTTGCAGAACCGGCAAGCGCAAATTGACTTTTTCAATTTCGAGTTTGTTCTGATTTGCGTCGGCGAGTTTCAAAAACAGTTGATAATTCGCCATCGCGTCCGTGTATTCGCTCAAATTATCGTGCGAGATTGCCAGAAAATAATAAGCAATCGGCAAATCGGGCTGTTTTTCGGTCAGCCGACGATATTCGGTTTTCGCTTCGGCAAATCGTTTCGATTCAAAAAACGCCGTCGCCAGATTAGCGCGAGCCGTAAAATTGTCGGGCGAGATTTGCAGAATCCGCTGAAAAATCGCCGCCGCGTTTTCAAACTGTTTTGCCTGAACCAGCGCCGCGCCGAAACCGATTGCGTGATTTATATCGTTCGGTTCGGCTTCGGAAGCGCGGCGGCAGTATTCGAGCGCCTTTACAGGATTTTTGGTTCTCAACAGTGCGCAGAGTCGGCTCAGAATCGTCGGATTTTTCGCATTCTTTTCAAGCTGTTTTTCAAGCTCGCCCGCATTGACCGAACTATTTGCCGTAATTGTATCACGCAGAAGCGCAGCTTCGGAAGAAGAATTTTTTATCGAATCCAGAATTTTTACGGCATCTTCGATTTTGTTTTGAGCGGCGTAAACTCTGGCTTGCAGAAGTTTGAAGGGAATCGAATCAGGAGCGGTTTGCAGCAGAAATTTCGCGTCTTCGGCGGCGCGCTCGTTATCGCCTTCGGAGATGGCGAGTTCGGCGCGTTCGGTCAACGCCGATTTATTATTCGCCTCGATTGCCAGAGCGCGATTGACGCTCGCTTTGGCGGAAACTTTATCGCCCAGAGCGCGTTCGAGCGCGGCGCGTGAAGCCCAAATCGAAGCGGTCGGTTTTGCTTTAGAAGTCAGAAACTGTATTTTAGTCAACAATTCCCTCAAAATTTGCGAATCGGCTTTTGTTTTCAGCCGCAGTTCGGTCAGCGCCGAAAAAGCGGAAAAATTTTGTTCGTCGGTTCGGACAGCTTTGGCGAGAAGCTGTTCGGCTTCGGCAAATTGATTTTTCCGAATTAAAAGCGCGCCCAGATTGGTCATCGGCAAAGTCCAGTCGGCGCGCAGTTCGAGCGCGCGGCGAAATGCTTTTTCGGCTTCAACCGGATTGTTTGATGAAAGCAGAGCGTTGCCGCGCTGAAATTCGGCTTCGGGAAATTCGAGCGCGAGTTTAACCGCCGCGTCGTAAAATTTCAGCGCCATTTTATAATCGCCTTTTTCGTGCGCGTCCTGTCCCTGATTGAAAAGTTGAACCGGGTCTTGCGTTTCCGCGTTTTCCTGCGCGAAACCGAATGAAAAAAATAAAAAGACGGCAAAAAAGGCGGCGAAAATTTGTCGCCGGCTTGCAAAAAAATTCGGTGTCGAAACATTCGGTGTCGAAACAAAAATCATTTTTATAGTTTGTAAAAGAATCAGTATGCGAATTCTACCACTTTGCCGAAAAATCGTCTAAGTTTTCAATTCGCCCGAACGACGATTTTTAAATCGAGGCAGTTGCGCTAACCAGTTCCGTTAAGATAAGATTTGCTCTTTAACCGTTTGCCCGGAAATGACTGGGGAAACTTTTCGGTCGGCACTATAATAATGGTAAAACCACATCAAAGTTCCAAAAAAAAAGAAACGCCGAGAGTCGAAGAAAAGGAACAAAATCTGCGCCGTTTGATGCGCGAAATGGGAAGCGTGTTGGTTGCCTATTCGGGCGGCGTCGATAGTGCTTATCTGGCTTTGATAGCGACGCGGGAATTGGGCGAAAAAGCCGTCTGCGTTACCGGAATCTCGCCGAGCGTTTCGCGGATTCAGCGCGAGGAAGCCGAAAAAACCGCCGCCGAATTCGAGTTTAATTTTCAAACCGTCCAAACGGACGAAATGGAGAATCCGCAGTATCAAGCCAATCCGACAAACCGCTGTTATCATTGTAAAACGGAGCTTTACGAAAAACTTTCCGCTTTTGCCGCAGACCGAAAAATCAAATTCGTTTTAGACGGCGCGAACGCCGACGACGCGGGCGATTATCGTCCCGGCAGAGCGGCGGCGGAAGAAAAAAGCGTGCGAAGTCCTTTAGTAGAAGTCGGTTTGAGTAAAAGCGAAATCAGGGAATTGAGCAAAAAACACGGGCTTTCGACCTGGGACAAACCGGCGAGTCCGTGTCTTTCTTCGAGAATCGCATACGGCGTTCCGGTAACAATCGAAAGGCTTTCAAAAGTCGAGCGCGGCGAGCAGGTTTTGCGCTCGATGGGATTTCGTGAATTCCGCGTTCGCGTTCACGATGAAATTGCGCGGCTGGAAATCGCGCCCGATGAATTGCCGCGAGTTCTGAAAATAGACGTAACTAAAAAATTGGCGGAAAAATTCCGGCAAATCGGCTTTAAGTATGTAACGCTCGATTTGCACGGATACCGAAGCGGCGCGATGAACGAAGTTTTAAAAATGAAAGGTTAACAGTAAAAAGTTAAAAAAATCTATATTGATTGTTCGGTTTGATTTTACACCTGTTAAAGTGATTATAAACTCTACGGTATAAAGTAATTATAAAATTTCGAGAAAAGTGGAGAAGATTATAAAAAATGGCAAATCCGATGGCAGATGAAATGCGCCGGTTTAAAGGGAATGACGAAAAAAACCCTTTTGAAGCGATGAGCGAACGCTTTGACCGCGCCGCGCAGCTTCTCGGTTTGGAAGCTGATTTATACGCCGTGATGCGCGTTCCGAGCCGGGAATTAAAGGTTTATATTCCGGTCAGAATGGATTCGGGACATATCGAGGTTTTTGAAGGCTACCGCGTTCAGCACAATTTCGCGCGCGGTCCGGCGAAAGGCGGCATTCGTTACGCGCCCGACGTTACACTGGATGAAGTCAAGGCGCTTTCAGCCTGGATGACCTGGAAATGCGCCGTCGTCAACGTTCCGTTCGGCGGCGCAAAAGGCGGAATTATCTGCAACCCGCACCAGATGTCAATCGGCGAACTCGAACGAATGACGAGACGCTATACGGCTGAACTGATTGATTTTATCGGACCGGACAAGGACGTTCCCGCGCCGGATATGAATACCAACGAGCAGACGATGGCGTGGATTATGGATACTTATTCGATGCACGCGCGCCATACCGTAACCGCCGTCGTTACCGGAAAACCGGTTGCGCTCGGCGGTTCTCTGGGCAGGCGCGAAGCGACGGGACGCGGTTTAATGTTCACGGTTAACGAGGCAATCAAACGCTTTAATTTGACGCCGGAACAAACTTCGGTCGTCGTGCAGGGTTCGGGAAACGTCGGCGGAATCGGGGCGAGCTTGATGCACGAAAAAGGTTATAAAGTCATTGCAATCTCGGATGTCAGCGGCGGAATTTACAACAAAAACGGGCTTGATATACCGGAAGTTTTAAGTTACCTGCAGCAAACTAAATCGCTCGAAGGTTACAAGGAAGCCGATTACGTCAGCAATCAGGAACTGCTCGAAATAGAATGCGACGTTTTAGCGCCGTGCGCCACAGAAAATCAGATTACTTCGGAAAATGCCGGTAGAATAAGATGTAAAATTTTAGCCGAAGGAGCAAACGGTCCGACGACGCCGAAAGCCGACCAGATACTGCACGACAACGGAGTTTTTGTTATTCCCGATATTTTGGCGAACGCGGGCGGCGTTACGGTTTCCTATTTTGAATGGGTGCAGGACCGTATGGGATATTTTTGGCGGGAAGACGAAGTAAATCAGAGGTTGGAAGAAAAAATGGTGGCGAGTTTTATCGAGTTGAGCAATCTTGCCGAACTGCATAACGTCGATACCCGAACCGCCGCATATATGCTGGCGATAGAC
>JALZOE010000181.1 GCA_030857325.1 Acidobacteriota bacterium | reverse complement strand
AACTCCTAAAATCAGATGTTTTTACGACATTATTGTCGTTTTCTTAAATTAGATTGACAGCAAAAGTCCTTTGAAATCAACAATGCTTGATTTTCAAAAATAGTTTCCAAACAGCTTCTTATAATTTCCCTGCGTTTCGAGCGTGTAGGAAAGCAGAGACAACAGCCGCGCTTCGGTCTCCGGCGTGTGCGAATAACTTTCGAGCGTTTCGGTGATAATTTTCCCGGCGTCGCTCGACAAACCTTCGTCCAGCTTCACCTCGACGTCGGCTGTAATTTCGGCTAATTTTTCCGCCAAAACCGAGCGCAGACGGCGCAGGCGCAATCCGGCTCCGGCTTCAAACAGAGAAACCTTATCCGACTTTCGCTGCTCTTTAGTCGAAAACAAATTGTTTTTCATTTTTCAGTAAGCCGAGAAAACAACTAATAGACGCCTTTTTTCAGTAAAAATTTCTCAAAGATAAAATAACCGAACGAGCAAAAACTATTTCGTTTTGTGAATTTAGCAAAATTTTCGTGTAACGTCCATATTTTTCCGTTTGATAAAATTCGGATATTGGACGCGCCGCACAAAAATATGACATTCTGTAACGCAAATATTATCGAGGTTAAAAAAATTGAAAGCGGAAGAAAAACGACTTGAAGAAGCGCGAACCGAAGAAAAAGACTGGAAACTGTGGGGCTGTTATCTGAGCGAAAGAGCGTGGGGAACGGTGCGCGAAGATTACTCGGCAACGGGCGCGGCGTGGGATTATTTCCCTTTTGAACAGGCGCTGTCCAAAGCATTTCGCTGGAACGAGGACGGCATCGCCGGAATCTGCGACCGCAAACAGCGCATTTGTTTCGCTGTCTCTTTCTGGAATGAAAAAGATAAATTCTTAAAAGAAAGGTTTTACGGTCTCGGCGGCAACGAAGGCAATCACGGCGAGGACGTAAAGGAATATTATTTTTATCTCGACAACACGCCGACGCATTCCTACCAGAAATTTCTCTACAAATATCCGCACGACGAATTTCCCTACGAAAAACTGCGCGAGGAAAACGCGAAACGCGACAAATCCGACGCCGAATACGAACTTTTGGACACAGGCGTTTTTGACGAAGACAAATATTTCGACGTTTTTATCGAATACGCCAAAGCAGACTTTGACGACATCCGCGTAAAAATCACCGCTGTAAATCGCGGGCGCGAAACCGCGCCGCTTCACATTCTGCCGACGATTTTCTTCCGCAACCGCTGGTCGTGGTCTGAAACGGCGCAAAAACCGCGAATGGAACGTGTTGAAACAAAAGCAGAAAATCTTTTTTCTATTCATTTAACGGAAGAAAAGCGCGGCGATTATTTTCTAACGGGCGCGGGCGCGAAACGATTATTATTTACCGAAAACGAAACGAATTTCGAGAAACTTTACGACGGCAAAAACGAATCGAAATTTGCCAAAGACGGAATTAACGATTTTGTCGTAAATAAAAAGGAAAACGCCGTAAATCCTTTGCAGTTCGGAACAAAAGCTGCCGCGCATTACGTTTTCGACATCGCGCCGCAAGCGTCCGAGACGATTTATCTGCGTCTTTCGAGCAAAGAATTTCACCACAGAGACACAGAGAACACGGAGAATTTAAGTCAAGGCAAATTTATCAAAAAATGCGAGAAAATTTTTGTCGAAAGAAAAAAGGAAGCCGACGAATTTTATAAAGAAATAATTCCGAACAATCTGCCGTCGGACGCGCAAACCGTGATGCGGCAATCACTTGCCGGAATGCTCTGGTCAAAACAGTTTTATCATTATGTCGTCAAAACGTGGCTCGAAGGCGACGAAAAATTTCCGCCGCCGCCTAAAGAGAGATTGAAAGGGAGAAATTCCAACTGGAAACATCTTTATAACGACGACGTAATTTTGATGCCCGACAAATGGGAATACCCTTGGTTTGCGGCGTGGGATACGGCTTTTCACTGCGTTTCGCTGGCGATTGTCGATTCGGATTTTGCCAAATGGCAGCTCGTTTTGCCGCTACGCGAATGGTATCTGCACCCGAACGGGCAGATTCCGGCGTATGAATGGGCGTTCGGCGACGTAAATCCGCCGGTTCACGCGTGGGCGGCGCTGCGCGTTTATCAAATCGAAGCAAGGCGGCGAGGAGTTGCTGACAGAGAATTTCTCGAAAAAATTTTTCACAAACTGCTTTTGAATTTTACGTGGTGGGTCAACCGCAAAGACTTTGAAGGCAACAATGTTTTTGAAGGCGGATTTCTCGGATTAGACAACATCGGCGTTTTCGACAGAAATTCAAAGCTGCCGAACGGCGGACATCTCGAACAATCCGACGGCACATCCTGGATGGCGATGTATTGCCTCAATATGCTGGCAATCGCGCTCGAACTCGCCAAAGAAAATAAAGCTTACGAAGACGTGGCGAGCAAATTTTTCGAGCATTTCGTCTATATTTCCGACGCGATGAACAACGTCGGCAAGGAGAACACCGAGCTGTGGAACGAGCGCGACGGATTTTATTACGACGTTCTGCATCTCGAAAACACGCGAAACATTCCGCTCAAAGTGCGCTCGATGGTCGGGCTTATTCCGCTGTTCGCTGTCGAAACAATCGAAGCCGAACTGCTCGAAAGTCTGCCGGAATTTAAACGACGCGCCGAGTGGTTTTTGAAAAACCGCTCCGATTTGACTGACCAAATCGCCTGTATGCAAACGCCCGGCGAAAAAAATCGACTACTTTTGGCATTGGTCAATCCAGACCGCCTGCGCCGGATTCTGCGCGTAATGCTTTCGGAAACCGAATTTTTATCCGATTACGGCGTTCGCGCGCTGTCGCGTTTTCACAAGAAAAATCCGTATGTTCTGGAACTCGACGGCGTAAAACACGCGGTTGAATACGAACCGGGCGAATCGCGTTCGGGAATGTTCGGCGGCAACTCGAACTGGCGCGGTCCAATCTGGTTTCCCGTCAACTATCTGTTAATCGAATCGCTCCAAAAATTCGATTTCTATCTGGGCGAAGATTTCAGGGTTGAATTTCCGACAGGTTCTGAAAAAATGCTGACGCTCTGGGAAGTTTCACAGGAGTTATCAAAACGCCTTTCAAATATTTTCTTAAAAGACGCGGACGGAAGGCGCGCCGTTTACGGCAACAGCGAAAAATTTCAAGCGGACGCGGATTGGCGCGATTACGTTTTGTTTTACGAATATTTTCACGGCGACGACGGCTGCGGCTTGGGCGCGAGCCATCAAACCGGCTGGACGGGTTTAATCGGCAAATTATTACAGCAAACGGGAGAGTATAAAGATGAAAGCAGTGGCGGTAACACCGAAACAGGCAAACTCGGTTCGGCTCGAAGAAATGGACAAGCCGAAATTCACGGACGTAAAAGACGGGCGCGGCGTTCTGGTTGAAGTGCTGCGCGTCGGCGCGTGCGGAACGGACAGAGAAATTAACAACGGCGAATACGGCGTCGCGCCCGAAGGTTACGATTTTCTGGTTTTGGGACACGAAAATTTCGGACGCGTCGCTAAAGTCGGCGAGAATGTTAAGGAATTTAGCGCGGGCGATTTTGTCGTCGCTACCGTCCGGCGTCCGGGAACGAGTTTTTACGATAAAATCGGGACGGCGGATTTTACGACCGACGATGAATATTTCGAGTGCGGAATTTCCCGGCTTCACGGTTTTATGGCGGAGTTTTACGCCGAAAGCGCGGATTATCTGGTCAGGATTCCGCCCGCGATTGCCGAAATCGGGGTGCTTCTTGAACCGCTTTCGATTATCGAAAAAGGCTTGAAACAGGCGAGCGATATACAGGAAAGATTGAAAATCTGGCGTCCGAAAACCGCCGCCGTTTTAGGGACAGGCAGCGTCGGGCTTTTAACGGCGATGGCTCTGCGTCTGCGCGGTTACGAAGTGCGCGGCTTCGGCAAACAAAAACGGAGCGGTTATTTAAATGCCGAACTGCTCGAAGAAATCGGCGTCGGCTACGATTCGACGGACGAAATTTCCGTTGCCGCTTCGCCCGAAAAATACGGCGAATACGACCTTATTTTTGAATGCACCGGCTATTCGCCAATCATTTTCGACGCGATGCAGTCGCTCAACCAAAACGGCGTTTTAATTCTTGCGAGCGTAACCGGCGGCGAGCGCACAACCGACGCCGTTCCGTCGGATAAAATCAATCAACAGTTCGTTTTAGGCAACCGCGTGATGTTCGGCACGGTCAACGCCAATCTGGAGCATTTTCAAATGGGCGTGCAGGATTTAGCTTTATGCGAAGCGATGTTCGCCGGTTGGCTCTCGAAAATGATGACGCACAAAATCGAAGGCTTGGAAAACTACGCGCAAGTCTTTGATATTTTGAACAACGCCGGAAAATACAACGCGATTAAGGTGTATTTTGAAGTGAAAAAGATTTAAAGATTTTCAGCCACGAACAAACACGAAAAGACACGAAAAAGAAATTAAAATGACACATAATCTCAAAGCGATTTTATTTGTTTTTGGATTTTCTTTTGTTCGTGTTCTTCCGTGTTTGTTCGCGGCTAATTTTTCTCTGCTTTCTCCGCGCCTCTGTGGTAAATTTTTCTTATGCCTGAATTTCCAGATTTCGACACCGACGTAATAACCGAAAGCGAAACGCGCCTTGAAAAGCCGAAACTTTTCAAAGTTCTGCTGCACAACGACGATTTTACGACGATGGAATTCGTCGTCTTTATTTTAAGCCACGTTTTTATGCGCTCGACGAGCGAAGCCTTCACGGTTATGCTGCAGGTTCACAACGAAGGCGTCGGCGTCGCGGGCGTTTACACTTACGAAGTCGCCACGATGAAAGCCGAAAAAGCGATGAACCTGTCAAAAGCGAACGAATATCCGCTGCTTTGCACGGTTGAGGAGGAATAAATAATGCAAGTGAGTTTGGAACAATTCAGAGAAATAGTTCGCGCTTTGCCGATTGAAGATTTTGACAAAATGCGCGAAGTCATTAACGAAGAAGAAAAAGCTAAAAACGCCAAAGAAAAAACGTCTAACTGGCAAATCGAGCGTTACAAAAAAGCGCGGAAATGGCTTGACGAAAACGGCGAAAAATATATGAACCAATGGGTCTGTCTTGAAGGCGATAAACTCGTCGCGCACGGCGAAGACGGTTTAGAAGTTCATCGACGGGCGAAAGAAGCCGGAATTAAAATACCTTTTGTTCACCACATCGTTCCCGAAATCGATTGGGGAGGCTGGTAAATGGAAAGTTTATCGTTTGACGAAATTCATTTTTACGACACGCTCAAAACAGGAATCACCGTTTCGGTTATTTTGAAATTCGGTGATGAATTCGTAGATTTTGAAGCGAAAATCGACACAGGTTCGAGTTTCTGTATTTTTGAACGCAAGCACGCCGAAAGGCTGGAGATTGATGTTGAAAGCGGCGAAGAAATACGAATCAGCACGGCGACGAATTATTTTTCCGCATACAAACACGAACTGCGGCTTTCGGTTATGAACATCGAAACCGTTTCAACCGTTTATTTCGCCAAAGAAGAATCGTTCACGCGCAATGTTCTCGGCAGACAAGGTTTTTTAGACCGCGTGAAACTCGGTTTGATTGATTACGAAGGCAAACTTTTATTGAGCGAATACAACCAATAAAACTTGAAAATGGAAAATAAAAGTTCAATTTCGATTAACGAAAAGTTATGAATAATTTAAAGTCTAAACAAGTTTTCTTTATTTCGATTTTGGCTTTGTTTGTCTTCATAAATGTTAAAGCACAGCAAACAAAAGTATTTTCCGAAGCGAAAGGTTCCGGCAAAAACCAAGCATCTTATGAATTTGATAAATGGAATTTTTCAATTGGCAAAAGTCGTTATGAAATTAACAAAAACGGAAAGGCTAAACGAATAAACAATAAAAATGTCGTTACAAATTTCCGTTTCAAAATTGATAAAAATGAAACTCTTGTAAGAGTTGTCTATTTTTTAGAATACAAAAATGATTTGCTCTTAATTTCTGAAATTGAAGTAGGCGACGGAAGCGGAGGTTCTATTGTTCGACTTGACGGAAAAACATTGAAACCGAAA
>JALZOE010000180.1 GCA_030857325.1 Acidobacteriota bacterium | reverse complement strand
TTCCGGCAAAGACGGTTTTTTATCCTCGAAAAAATTTTGTAAATCTTTGTAGGAAATTTTAGGCGCGGCGTTTTTTTGCAAAGCAAAAGTAACATTTGAGACGATGTAGCGATTTTTTTCGGTCGTGGTAAAAATGCTTGTGCGGTAAGCAAATCCGCATTGCCGATTGAGCAAATCGACAAACTTTTTTTCTTTGCGGTCAAAACATCTGACCGAAACAATCGTTTCGGAAATTTCCTGACCGTAAGCGCCGACGTTCTGCACCGGCGTTCCGCCGACAAAACCCGGAATGCCGCTTAAACATTCAAAACCCTGCAAATTTTTACCGACGCAAAATTCAACCAGTTCGTCCCAATCTTCGCCCGCGCCGGACGTAATGTGAACGGTTTCGCCTTTTTCCCGAACGACGGAAACGCCTTTGACGGCAATCTGTAAAACCAAACCGCCGAAACCTTCGTCGGCAATCAAAACATTGCTGCCGCCGCCGAAAACAAAAAACGGCAACTTGTTTTCTTCGGCAAACGAAACTGCTTCGGCAATGTTTTCTTCGTTCGTCGCTTGTCCGAAAAAACGCGCCGCGCCGCCGACTTTCAGCGTCGTAAATTCGGCGAGTTCGACATTTTCCCGAATGACAAGTTTCATAAAACAGATTTGTAATGCGAAAAGTAAATTTTAAAGATTGTTTGAAAGTGAAAAAGTAGAACACGGACGACGCGGATTTGGCGGATTTTCGCCGATTTATTATGTTACATCCGCGCCAATCTGCTTAATCGTCGTTCGTCCGCGTCCCATTCTTTAACTTTCCCTATTCGATTCAATTTTTCCGGTTTTGACGATTTCGTGAACGGCGTCGATAAACGGTTTCATATACGTATCGCGCTCGATAAACGGAACGCGTTTCCGAATCGAATTATAAACGGCTTGCGTTTTATTTCCGAGACGTTTTTCCGCGCCGATTTTCCGGCGGCGAAAATCAACCGCCTGCGCCGCGCTGAAAAGTTCGAGCGATAAAATCAGTTCGAGATTTTCGGCAACCTGCCGCAATTTGAGAACCGACGTTACGCCCATCGAAACGTGGTCTTCGGTATTCGCCGAACTCGGAATCGTATCGACGGACGCCGGATGCGACAGAATTTTATTTTCGGTGCAGAGCGCCGCCGCCGTGTATTGAACGAGCATAAAACCGGAATTCAAACCGCCGTTTTCGGTCAAAAATGCGGGCAAAACGCGCGCGTTCGAGGCTTCGTCCGTCAAACGCATAATACGTCTCTCCGAAATATTTCCGAGTTCCGACAAAGCAATCGCCAGATAATCGAACGCCAGCGCGAGCGGTTCGCCGTGAAAATTTCCGCCGGAAATTACGTCTATATTTTCGCAATGCTCGTCGCAGAAAATCAGCGGATTGTCGGTAACGGCGTTTAATTCAATATTTACAACCCATTCGGCGTAAGCAATCGCGTCGCGGCACGCGCCGTGAACCTGCGGCATACAGCGCAGACAATACGCGTCCTGCACGTTTGTCGAATCGAATTCGCGGACGAAATCGCTTCCTGCGAGAATTTCCCGCAAATTTTTCGCGCAGTGAATTTGGCGCGGATGCGGGCGCAGCGCGTGGATTCGTTCGTCAAAAGCGCGCGTCGTTCCGTTTAACGCTTCGAGACTCAAGCAGCCGGAGACGTCGGCGACATCAGCCAGATATTTCGCTTTATAAGTTTCGAGCAAGCCGACGGCAGTCATAATCGTCGTGCCGTTGGTCAACGCCAAACCTTCTTTGGCGGCGAGTGTAATCGGTTCGAGATTCGCTCGTTTCAAAGCGTCATTTGATTGTAAAATTTCGCCGTTAAATTCCGCTTCACCTTCACCGATAAGCGGCAGAGACATATGTGCGAGCGGCGCTAAATCGCCGGACGCGCCCAAACTTCCTTTTTCGGGAATGACCGGATGCACGCCGCGATTGAGAAATTCTAAAAGCAGTTCGAGAGTTTCCAGACGAATACCGGAAAATCCGCGCGCCAGCGTGTTGGCGCGAATCAGCATAATCGCTCTGGTTGCGGGAATATCGAACAATTTGCCGACGCCGACGGCGTGAGAGACGACGATATTTCTTTGCAGTAATTCCACCGCTTCGCGTGAGATAATTTTGTCTTTAAACGCGCCGAAACCCGTCGTGATGCCGTAAGCAATCTCGCCACGTTCAAGAAGTTTCTGCACGGCGTTTGCCGAACGCTTTACCTGCGCTTTCGCCTTTTCCGACAAAACGACGCGCGGCTTGTCCGGCTCGCCGTGAGCAACCCCAACAACCAACTCAAAAGTCAGGCTTTCGCCGTCTAAAATAATTTCCCACATCAAAATTTCAATTTAAAAACGACTGTTTGAAACGCTATTTTTTATTTTTCGCCGCGCGATTGTTCCCAATCGGCGGTTTGAGATTCGTTTCAAACAATTTAAAAATTCGTTTATATTCGTCCGCCCAGCTCGTCGGCTGTTCAAACGCGTGGTCTTCGACCGGATACGGCGCGAGTTCCCAATTTTCCTTGCGAAGTTCGATTAGTTTTTGCGCCAGACGCACGCTGTCCTGAAAATGGACGTTGACATCGACCATTCCGTGACAAATCAGCAGCGCGCCTTTTAATCCGGCGGCGTGGTAAATCGGCGAGCTTTTTTTGTATGCTTCCAAATCGTTCTGCGGCAAATTAAGAATATTCGACGTGTAGCCGTTATTGTAATGCGCCCAATCGGTTACGGGACGCAGCGCCGCACCCGCCGCGAAAACATCGGGCGTCGTAAACATCGCCATCAAGGTGATAAATCCGCCGTAAGAGCCGCCGTAAATGCCGATTTTTTTTGCGTTAACGCCGTATTCGTCAACCAGATATTTCGCCGCGTCAACGTGGTCTGTTAAATCCTTGCCGCCCATAAAACGGTAAATTCCCGTGCGCCAATCGCGCCCGTAACCGGCTGAACCGCGATAATCGATGTCTAAAACGGCATAGCCTTTTTCCATCAGAAGATGATGAAACATATACTCGCGGTAATAACTGCTCCACCATTTATGGACGTTTTGCAGATAACCCGCGCCGTGAACGAAAACTACCGCCGCGCCGCCTTTTTTGAAATTTTTCGGTTTATAAAGACGCGCGTAAACCGTCGCGCCGTCGCGGGCTTTTATCGGCACAATCGCCGGTTCAATCCAATTATACGAACGCCATTCGTCGGTCGGCGAAACGGTTATTTGCTTGATTTCACTTTCGTTCGCGCCTGTTTTATTAGGCGCAATGTAAAGTTCCGGCGGTTTGTTGCTGAACGAGCGCACGATTGCCAGCGTTTTTTCGTCGGGCGAAACGACTGCTTGATTGTTGCCCGCCATCGAAGTAAGGCGCGTTCGCTCGCCGCCGTCAAACCGCATCGAATAAAGATTTCGCTCGAAAAAACTGCCTTCGCTCGACGTGAAATAAAATTTGGTTTTGTCTTCGGACAGGCGAACGTCGGAGACTTCAAATTTTCCCGAAGTTAATTGAACCGGCGCGCCGCCGTCGGTTGAAACAGTATAGAGATGAGCGAATCCGTCGCGCTCCGATTGAAAATAAACGCGGCGATTGTCGGGCAGCCAACCGAGCGTGAACGCGCCCGGACCGCCGACCCACGCGTCGTCGTGAACGGTGGCAATCACTTTCGTTTTTCCGGTCGCCGCGTCGAGCGTCATAATCCAGCGGTCTTTATTGTCCGCCGCGCGCGCTTGAATGACGGCGTTTTTTCCGTCGTCCGACCATTGGAGAGCGAATAATTGGACTTCGCGGTCGGGCGATTGTTTCTGCTGCGCGGTTTCGGTTTGCTGTCGAGCGGTTAAAGAAGATTGATTTTGCGTCTGCGCGGTTGTTTGCTGTGCCTGCTGCTGATTTTCTCCCGTTCCGCGCTGCTGTGCGGTTTGGTCGCTCGCGTTTCCTTCGGTTTTCGTCTGGACGCGCGGCGCGATTTCGACGCGCTGCCCGTGTTCGACCCATTTCGATTCGCCCGTTTCGACATTGATAATCGCCACGCGGCTTCGTCCCTGCGCGTCGCCGACTTTTGTGCGACCGGGAATGTCTTCGGTAAACGCCGATTCGGTAACGTAATTCGGGACAATCGTGTTTTTCGCGCCCGTTCCGCTTTCGTTGATAACGGCGATAACGCGAGTTCCGTCGGGCGAAACGGTCAGATTCGTCGCCGTTTGTCCCGGCGTTAATTGAAAGGGTTTACGTTTTTCACGCTGCTTGCGCTTCGCTTCGTCCCGCTCGCGTTTTTCAGCGCGTTCGCGAATTACGTCGAGCAATGCGCGTTCTTCCTTCTTTATAGTTTCCTGACTTTCAGTTCCCTTTCGCTGCGTGTCTGGATTCGGCGCGCCGCTTGCGCGAATATCGGTTATTTGTTCGAGCAATCCGCCGCCGTCGAGCGGTAAAACGTAAAGATTATTCTGACGCGTAAAATAAACGCGTTTCTGGTCAAAGGTAAAACGCGGATTGGTTTCGATTTCGACCGTTTTAGTTACCTGTCGCCGCGCGCCCGTTTCGTGGTCATATAAAAAGATGTCGCCGTTTTCGGCAAATACCGTAAGTTTTTTATCTTTCGACAATTCGCCCGACATCGGCGGCGCAAGGCGCGCTTCTTCGTCGGACAGTTTCCGCAAATCGCCGCCGCCTGCGCCGACGACATAAGTTGAAAATTCGCCGATGCGCGCTTCATTCGCTCGTTTCCAGCGAAAATAAATTCGTCGTCCGTCGCGCGACCAGCGGACGGCTTCCGGTTCGTAGCCGACCAATTCCGCGCCGCGCATTATATTGTCAATCGTCAAATCGAATTTTTTAACGCTCGACTGCTGCGCCGTTCCGCTAATCGGGTTAAAACAAAACGAAATTATAAAAACGATAGATAAAATTGATTTCATTGAATTTATTATATAAAAGTCGAAAGATTTGCTTTGGTTTTTCGGTAAGCGAATTGTCGAATATAAATCTTTTATTTGCAACGGGCGGCGATTTTGTTTATGTTCACCGAAAAATAAAGTTTATATATAATTTTTAAGAAACCACGATTTTGCCTTTCTTAATCACTTTTCCGATTAAATTTCCGCCGAATTCATAAGCGATTTCTCGATAATCGTCCGTTTCCAGAATCAAAATATCAGCCTGTTTTCCGACTTCCAACGAGCCGACTTTATCGCCCAAGCCGACTGCGAAAGCGGCGTTTATCGTCGCGGCGTTTAACGCTTCGGCGGGCAGAAGTTTCTGGTAACGGCAGGCAATCGCCATTGCCATCGACGGCGACGGACACGGCGCGCTGCCCGGATTGTAATCGGTCGAAACGGCAATCGCGCAGTTTTTATCAATCATTTTGCGGGCGTCGGCAAATTCTTTTGCGCCGAAATTAAAATTAACCGTCGGCGTAACGACGCCGATTGTGTCGGACGCGGCGAGCAAAGCGATTTCTTCGTCGGAAATTTGGTCGAGATGGTCAATAGAAGTTGCGCCTAACTCAATCGCCATTCGCGCGCCGCCCAGATTCGTAAATTCATCGACGTGCGCCTTTATTTTCATTCCCGTTCGTCTGCCCGCTTCCAAAACTTTTCTCGACTGCTCTAAATTAAAAGCGTTTTCCTCGCAAAACACGTCGATAAAAAACGGATTATTCTGCATTACGGAAAACCATTCCGCTTCGGAAAATCGGTAAGAACCGATGCCCGCACCTTCGCTGTTTCCGATTACTTCCGATTTTATTTTATCGACATCAATTTTATCGAGCGTAAACAACTGAAACGCGTATCGTAATGTTTCGCTGCAAACCAAATCGATATAATCGTCCGCTCTGCCCTTAAATTCCGGCGGAACGGCGTGCGCCGCCAGCAATGTCGGAACTAAATCGACGACGTGAGTTTTATTTAATTTAAGAATCGCGCCCAGCATTTTCAGTTCCGTTTCGGTATTCAACCCGTAGCCGGTTTTGACTTCGCACGTTGTTACGCCGAGCGCGAGAAGTTTATCGAGACGTGTGCGGCTCTGTTCAATCAATTCTCTCAAATCAACGTCTCTAGTCTGTCTGACGG
>JALZOE010000179.1 GCA_030857325.1 Acidobacteriota bacterium | reverse complement strand
TTCAAACGCGGCGGAAAAATTGGTCTGTTCGGCGGCGCGGGCGTCGGCAAGACAGTTTTGATTATGGAACTGATTAACAACATCGCTAAAGCGCGTGAAGGTTATTCGGTTTTCGCAGGTGTCGGCGAGCGCACGCGCGAAGGCAACGATTTATTGCGCGAAATGGTTGAATCGGAAGTTATCACTTACGGCGAAAAATTCAACCATAATATGGAGGAAACCGGCGAATTCGATTTGTCGAAAGTCGATAAAGCCGCCATCAAAGGCTCGAAAGTGGCGCTCGTTTACGGGCAGATGACCGAACCGCCGGGAGCGCGTCTTCGTGTCGCGCTGTCCGGTTTGACGGTTGCCGAATATTTCCGCGACCAGGGAAACGACGTGCTTTTCTTCGTCGATAACATTTTCCGCTTCACTCAAGCCGGTTCGGAAGTGTCCGCGCTTCTCGGACGTATGCCGTCGGCGGTCGGTTATCAGCCGAATCTGGCAACCGAAATGGGCGAAATGCAGGAACGCATCACGTCGACAAAAGTCGGAGCTATCACTTCGATTCAAGCCGTTTACGTTCCGGCTGACGATTACACCGACCCCGCGCCGGCGACGACGTTCGCCCATTTGGACGCCGTAACCGCGCTTTCGCGTCAAATCGTCGAACTCGGAATTTACCCAGCGGTTGACCCGCTCGCGTCGAACTCGACTCTTTTAAGTCTCGATATTGTCGGCGAAGAGCATTACCGGACGGCGCAGGACGTAAAACGCATATTGCAGCGTTACAAGGATTTGCAGGATATTATCGCCATTCTCGGACTCGACGAATTGAGCGAAGAAGACAAATTAACTGTTTCGCGCGCCCGAAAAGTTCAGCGTTTCTTCTCGCAGCCGTTTTTCGTCGGCGAGCAGTTCACCGGCATTCCGGGCGAATACGTCAAAACCGAAGACACTATCAAAGGTTTCCGCGAAATCATCGACGGCAAATGCGACGATATGCCCGAACAATCGTTTTATATGGTCGGCACAATCGAACAAGCCAAAGCGAAGGCTCAGAAAATGGCGGCAGCCGCTTAAAAATGGATAATGGATAATGGATAATAATTTCTTTAATTATCCATTATCCATTATCCGTTAAAATCTATGTTGAATCTAGAAATCGTAACACCGGAAAAAAAGGTTTTAAATGATACGGTCGAAGCTGTTACCGTTCCGACAATCAGCGGGGAAGTCGGTATTTTAACCGACCACGCGCCGCTTATTTCAGCGCTCAAGCCCGGAATTTTGTCTTACACGCGCGGCGGCGCGACGGAAAGAATGATGATTGCGGGCGGCTTTTTGGAAGTCAGCGCGAATCGAGTTTCGGTTCTCGCGGACACGGCTGAATCGGCTGGCGAAATCGATGTCGAAGCGGCGCGAATCGAGCGCGAAACCGTCGAAAAAAAATTGGGAGCGTGGAAAGGCACTGAAGAAGAATTTGACACGGAAAAAGACCGTCTCGAAAAAGCGCAGGCGCGTCTGCAACTAGCTTCGGGTAAGTAGAAAAAAGACTTTTATAATAAAAATAAAAAGGTGAGATTTTTACCTCTCGCCTTTTCTTTTTGGCTGACTTTAAAGACGCCGAAGGCAGGAAAATAAAAGGCATTGAAAATTAACGGTTTTCACATATACTTTGTTATATGAAATTGATTGTTTCATCGTTTTTAATTTCACTATTGATTTTTGTTTCTTCCACAAACGCGCAGCAAATCGGCTGGCTGACGGATTACAAAACAGCCCATAAACTTGCTGTCGAAACCGGAAAGCCGATGCTTCTGGATTTTACGGCGAAATGGTGCAAACCGTGTCGGCAAATGGAAAAGGAATTTTGGTCGCGGGCGGAAATCATCGAGCTTTCCAAAGATTTCGTATGCGTCAAAGTCGATGTAGAGAAAAATAAAAGTTTAGCCGAAAAATATGTCGTAGCAGCTTTGCCGAACGTTATTTTAACCGATTCGTGGGGCAACGGCGTCGAGTTTCATCGCGGATTCGGAATTAACGGCGTCCGGGAAATAACCGAAAAACTGCTGGCTCTGCCGAGAGATTTCAGCCCAATCAAAGAAGCTCACAAGATAATAGCGTCCGACAAAAAAAATCTAAAAGCCCTGTCGGAAATTGCCGGATTCTATCAGCAGAAAAAGTTTTATTATTTGAGCAGCGATTTTTACAGTCGAATGTTAAAGCTCGAAAAGAACGTTTCAAAACGCGAACTTTTAATGCTGAATCTGGCTGAAAATTATTTGCAAATCGGCTGGAACGCGGACGCGAAAGATATGCTTGAAACAATTAAAAAAGAATTTCCGAACAGCCCGCGGATGGAAAAAGTAAATCGCGATTTAGCAAATTTGTAATTGTTGAGA
Organism: Acidobacteriota bacterium; assembly: GCA_030857325.1. Lineage (GTDB taxonomy): Bacteria > Acidobacteriota > Blastocatellia > Pyrinomonadales > Pyrinomonadaceae. The sequence goes on along the minus strand of JALZOE010000179.1, from coordinate 3,698 downwards.
AAAGCCTGAACAAGATTTATAAATAAAAGAAAAGCCCGACAACTTTAATAATTGTCGGGCTTTTTTTTCCGGCAAATAAACAAAACCTTATCTTCGATAAACGATGCGCCCGCCGACGATTGTCGCCACAGCCGCGCCGGTAAAATTCCAATTGTCGAACGGCGTGTTTTTCGATTTCGATTTCGATTCGGCGTTATGGTAAGTCCAATGCAAATCCGGGTCGAGAATCGTTACGTCGGCAATTGAACCTACTTTCAGAGTTCCGCGATTTTTTAAGCTGAAAATTTTCGCCGGATTAGTCGAAAACAATTCGACAAACCGCGCCAAATCGACGATTCCGGCGTGAACCAATCGTTCAAAAGCCAAACCGACGGCGGTTTCAAGCCCGGTGATACCGAACGGCGCGCGGTCGTATTCGAGTGCTTTTTCGTCGGCGTGATGCGGCGCGTGGTCGGTCGCAATCGCGTCAATCGTGCCGTCTTTGATTGCTTCTAAAATCGCTTCGAGATGTTCGGCAGAGCGCAGCGGCGGCGACATTTTCGTATTCGTGTCGTAACCTTCGACAATGGCGTCGGTCAAAGTAAAATGATGCGGCGTAACTTCGCACGTTACGTTGACGCCTTCGTTTTTAGCGCGCCGGACAATTTCAATCGCGCCTTTTGTCGAAACGTGAGCGATGTGAACGCGCGCGCCGGTTTCCTTCGCCAAAATAATGTCGCGCACGGCGTCGATTTCTTCGGCAAGCGCGGGCATTCCTTTCAAACCTAAAAGCAGAGAAATTTTCCCTTCGTGCATCACGCCGCCCGACGATAAAGATTTATCTTCGCAATGGTCAACGACCGGCAAATCGAAATCCTTAGCGTATTCCATCGCGCGGCGCATAATTCCGGCATTCGGCACGGGTCGCCCGTCGTCGGAGACGGCAGCCGCGCCCGCCGCCTTCATCTCGCCCATTTCGGCTAGTTCCGAACCGTCCGAGCTTTTCGTAATCGCGCCGACGGGAAAAACATTTGCCAGACCCGCTATTCTAGCCTGCTCAATCATATAGCGCGTAATCGCCGCATTGTCGTTCACCGGCGTTGTGTTCGGCATCGGGCAAACGGATGTGAAACCGCCCGCAACCGCCGCCGCGCAGCCCGACCGAATCGTTTCCTTGTGTTCCTGTCCTGGTTCGCGCAGATGAACGTGCAAATCGATAAAACCGGGCGCGACAATCAAACCCGTTGCGTCGAAAACTTCCGCGTCTTCCGGCGCGGCTTCGCTTTGATCGAGCCGAGCGGCGACTCGTCCGTTTTCGATTAACAGATTTTTTCCGCTGTTTTGTCCTTCCGTCGGGTCAATCAAATGACCGTTGGCAATTAAAAGTTTCATTATTGAAATTTTTTAACAAGCTCTTTGTAAGTCAATAAGTTTCCAACCATTTTTAGTTTTTTGATAATACCTCATACTTGTATCTGAGCATTCAATTCCCTTGACAACTTCACCTAAAGCTATTGTATGGTCTTCATAACAGCTCTCTGCATACAAAAGGTCAGGAGTTTTATCATTCGTTAAATCAATCGCAGTATATATCGTATTTGCAGTAACGCTTTTAGGAAGCGTTTCGGATTTCAATTCATTTATTTCTATTAATTTGGCAAACTTAACAGCAGGATAAATAATGGCTACGTTAAAGGGATGTGCGCGGCTCATATCACGAAAGGGTTCAATAGCAAGAATATCTTTTCGAGTTGTTTTTTCGAGTTTAAATTCCCAACGTAAAGTTGGAGTTTCATCTCCACAATTTTCCGGCGACTTGGTAACGCTGGCAATTTTGAGGTCAAACGCTTCAAAGTCAACTTCTAAAGGAATAACTGTAACGCTTTCGCCAATTTTTGGTCTGTTCAAAAAGTGTCCGTAAATCTCACCTACACCCGAAGTAATTAAAAAATTAGAAATATCAAATCCCTTTATGTTTGGTAAATCTATTTTTTCTCTTGAAACAGGCAATTTCTTAGGTAATTTTTCTTCCTTTGAATTTTCAAGTTGACTAACTGAATTATCGTGGGTATTTGTTTGTGTTTGAGATATAACAAGATGGTCTTGTGAACAAGAAATAGTTATTAAACAAACAGAAAAGAAAAAAATAAAGATTTTCATATTTCGTTAATTTTATTTAAGCGGCGCGGAGCAATGTTTCGCGGACGTTTTGAGTAAGCTCGACCGGATAAAAATAATTCGACGGGTAAAGATAATCTTCGCCCGATTCGTCCACGATGCGAATATAATCATCTTTCGCGGCGTTTTCGTCCGGCAAAACTTCGTAAATTTTGCGGATTTCCAAATCTTCGCAACCATTGTTTTTGATGCACAATACGAATTGTCTGTCTTTCTCGTTCATAACATTTAATCCAAAAATGTTTTTATTTTTATTTTTCGTTTTCCGATGCCGTGCGCTTCATACCAATGCAGTTCGGCAAGTCTTATTCTACAATTTTGCAGTTTTACTTGAGCGATTCCTTTTAGTTTTCGCCAGCGTCCGCGCCCGAATTGTTCGCGCAAAATAGAGATTTCACGGATGCTTGAGCCGACGGCGATTTGTTCAATTTCCGAAATTTGTCCGATAATGTCAAAGATTTCATTAACTCGGATTTCCGCCGGTTGCCAGATACAAAACCGCCATTCGCACGGCAACGCCGTATTTTACCTGGTCTAAAATCAAGGAACGCGAGCTGTCGGCGACTTCCGAAGCGATTTCGATGCCGCGGTTCATCGGTCCCGGATGCAGTACGATTGCGTCGGGTTTTGCCAAATCGAGCCGCTCCTGCGTCAAGCCGTAATGAATCGCGTATTCGCGCAGAGTCGGGAAAAAAGCCGAATCCTGACGCTCGCTCTGGATTCGCAGAATCATTACAACGTCCGCCGCTTCGATTGCCTGCTCGACGTTTGAACAGACGCGCAAATTGTTTTCGACCAGATGCGAGAAGTCATTCGGAACTAAAGTTTTCGGTCCGGCGACGCGAACGCGCGCGCCGAGTTTTGTCAGCAGATGAATGTTCGAGCGCGCCACACGGGAATGGAGAATATCGCCGACAATCGCCACTTCCAAATTGTTGAAATTCTTTTTGTGTTCACGAATCGTCATCGCGTCGAGCAGGGCTTGCGTCGGATGCTCGTTCGCGCCGTCGCCGGCGTTGACGATTGCCGCCTTGCTCACCTTGGCGAGTTGGTGCGGAACGCCGGCAGAACCGTGCCGGACGACGATGCAGTCGGGTGACATCGCGTCGAGATTGAGCGCCGTGTCGAGCAGCGTTTCGCCTTTGGCAATCGCCGATGAAGAAACGCTGATATTAACCGCGTCGGCGGATAGACGTTTGGCGGCAAGTTCAAATGAGGTGCGCGTGCGCGTCGAATTTTCAAAAAAAAGATTGATAACGGTTTTCCCGCGCAGTGTCGGAACTTTTTTTATCTCGCGCTGGTTTATCTCCAGAAAATTTTCCGCCGTGTCGAGAATTCCGACGATTTCTTCGGCGGATAGATTACGGATTCCTAATAAATCGCGGCGGCGAAACGGTTTGTTCATTTCAAATACAAAAAAACAAGGCGTTTAACCTTGCTTTGAAACTGAAATAAGAGTTTGGGCGACAATCGGCGGCACTTGAAGCGGGCAGAACATCTCGGCGTCATACAGATAATCTTCGCCGTCTTCGTCGATGACG
>JALZOE010000178.1 GCA_030857325.1 Acidobacteriota bacterium | reverse complement strand
GTTCGGTCCCGGTGCGGGCAAAAATGTAAAAATGTCCGGTCGCGCCGGAACGACCGTAATCGAACCGCGAACCACCGTGCCGTTATCGTTGATAACGATTGGATAAACAGTTCCGGCAAGCGGCGCGGGCAATCCCGGCGGAACGACGAAAAAGACTTCGCCCGGACTAACCGATTTTATTCCGCTCGCCGCGCCGTTTACCGTTACCGTAACGCCGTTCAATTCAATCGGCAGCGTGAAACGTCTTGCCAGAGAGCCGACGACGGTTTGCGAAACCACGGCGCTGCCGGAAGTAAAATTGGCAATTGCCAGCATTCCCGGCGAAACGCCCTGAACGGCGGACGGCGTTTGCGGCGTCGGACTCGGGCTTGGCGTTGGCGTTGTTCCCGGCGTCGGCGTCGGAACCGGAGAAGCGGAAACGGAAATCCGGCTGGCGCCCGTCGCAAAGCTCAAAGTCGCCGTCGATTGCGTCGCAGCGGCGGGCAGTAAAAAGTAATACGCTTCGTTCGCCAAATCGGTGTTGCCCGTGCCGATTTCCGTCAGCGCGAGCGTAAAAGTCATTCGCCGCAGAAAATTGCTCGGAATCGGCTGGGTCGAAGCCAGCAGCAAGCTCGGCGGCGGAAATCTTGTTAAGCGCGTAAAAGTCGGCGCGGTCGAATTTAAAGGAACGGAATAAATCTGCGCCGGTCGCGCCGCGTCGGGATTTAATCCGTCGGCGGCGGTTGCTGCAACTGTTCCGTTGGCAGTGATATTCAGACGAGTTTCAAAAACCAAAGTTTCCGGCGCGCTTCCCGTCCCGGCGCGGTAATCGGTAAAACCCGGATAATGCTGAACGTCGCCGCCGTTCGCCGCCGAATCCGCGTCGCTTCGCGGTCCGATTTGGCGAAACGCGGATGTCGTCGTATCGAAAAGATAAAGCGCGAAAGAAGTTTGAACGGGCGCGCCGCTTGTTGCTAAATCCGCGAATGAATCAAACGCGATATAACGCCCGTCAAGACTCATTCGCCTGCCGAGGTCGAAAACATTTATGATTTGTCCGGGCGTCGAGCGCGTCGTATTTGTAATTTGCCGCCGCGGACGGGTTAAATCGGGAGTTCCGTTGGCATTTAAATCCGTGTAAAAAATTTCGATGTTGTTATCGGTGTTCGTTCCGTCCGTTCCGGCTACGGGTTTATCGGCGTTGCTTGCAAAAGCGATTCGCAGACCGTTTCCCGAAATCGACGGATTGGAGTTGAAAATCGGAGCCGAAATCGCTCCGCGCGGAGTTGACGTAACCTGTGAAGTCGTCGCGCCGCTGCGAACGTAGGAAAAAATTTCGTCGTTGTTATTCGGCGAAGCGTTTCCCGTCGGAACTAAATCGCGGTTCGAGACGAAAGCGATATAATTGCCGTCGATATTGATTGTCGCTTCGCGGTTGTCGTCGGCGATAACCGGTCCGGCGGTCGTCGTTCCGGCAACCGGCAGACGACTCGGCGCTGTGTTGGTAACGCGCGTAAAAGTTCCGCTGCTCAAATCGGTCGGCTGAATTTCCGCGCCGCTCGAAAGATTTGCAACCGGAGCGACAGCCGGAATTTGGTAAAGCCACATTTCCGTGTTGCCGTCGCCGGTCAAAGGATTACTGACAAAATTGCCGGACGCATCTCTAACGGTAAACGCATTAGCATCAAAATTTCCCGGATTTGTCGCGCTGACGACTTCCGGCGTTGTCGATGTCGCGGGAAAAGCTGTCGTCGCGTTTGAACCGAAAGCAATCCAGCGCCCGTTGTTGCTGATAACCGGGCGAATACTTAAAATCTCGACTCTGATATTGTCGAAGGTCGCCGCTCCGGTCGCATTGGTCAGCAAACTTCTGGTGTCGGTAATTTGAAAAATTCGGCGCTGGGCGTAATCGAAAATAAAAATCTCGCGGTTGCCGTCGGTGTTACGCGGATTTTCGGTGGCTAAATTGCCGTTCGATTCAAAAACGACGAAACGTCCGTCGCCGCTGATGCCGCCGGCAAAAGATTCGTTCGGTGAAGAAGTAATCTGCCCGATAACCGAGTCGGATTGCGCCGAAACGTGTGAAAAAGTTGCGTAAAGAGCGATGATTGCGAAAACAATAAAAAAGTGAAACTTCACGAAATCCTCCAAAAAAAACCTGTTTAAATTATATTTATTAGGAAACGGTAAAACGGCTTTCATAAATCGAAATAAACCGAAAATTGCCTTTTGAGGTCAGAACACTGCATTTTAAAGGTAAAAAATCAGTCTTGCAAGCAACTGGCAAAATTAAATATAAAGCCCGGTTTGAAAAAACTGCTCCTATGATGCGCTCCGCAGCCGTTTTGGTTGACTTCGGGAGAGCAAATAAAAATACGATTCGGCGAAAAATAAATTATTATCGTCGGCTTTCGGCGCAATATCTTGTTACGGGAAGTTAAGACTGTTAAAATCACTATCTATAAATGACGGAAAAAAATTTCAGAATACGCCCGCTCCGCGAAAGCGATATTGCCGAATGGTTTCGGCTCAGAAAACTTTTATGGGAAGGTTCTTCCGACGAAGAACACAAAACTGAAATGCGCGATATTTACGAGCATAAGGAAACGCAGCTCGTCCTTATAGCCGAAACCGAAGACAAAAAACTCGTCGGCTTTCTCGAAGCCAGCATTCGCCCGTTTGTCGAAGACTGCCACAGCGAACACGTCGGTTATTTGGAAGGCTGGTTTGTCGATTCGGCTTACAGAAGATACGGCATCGGCAGACAATTAGTCGGCGAAGCGGAAAATTGGGCGCGCCGGAAAGGCTGCGAGGAAATGGCTTCGGACGCCGAGATTGGAAACGATTTGAGCCTCGACGCGCATCTAAAACTCGGTTACGAAGAAACTTCCCGTCTCGTTCACTTGCGAAAAGACCTTGTATAACTTGTATAAAATGAAAAACTTAAAATTGAAAATTCAAAATACTCGCCGCGTCAATCATATTTTGTTTTTTATCTTCAGCTTTTTCGCGGCACTTGCCGTCGGCGCGCAATCGACTAATCAAAACTTTCCGACGCCGATTGCAGCCAATGAAATTGCCGGAACAATTGCGGCGCGCGATTTGGGCGACGCCAGATTGACCAATTATTATTACGCTTTTAACGGGGCGCAGGGCGATGTTTTCATCAATTTGAAAACATCGAACCTCGACGGCGACATCGATATTTTCACGGCGGACAATCTGCGTCCGCTGACGAAAATCACGGTTTTTTCCGACGTTCCGGCAAGCGAAACCGGGCGCGTCGTTTATTTGCGAAAACCGGAAAAACTTATTTTAAGAATCCAGGGACGTGCGCCGAACGACCAGCCGGCGACTTTTAGTTTGAAATTTGCCGGAAGTTTCGCTCCCGCGCAGGCGATTGCGGAAAACGACGCGCCCGCGCCGCCGGAAGTAAAAACCGAAAATCAAACGAATGCGCGCGTCAATTCGGTCGGAACAATTATCGAGGTGAAACCAATTCCGAAACCGGCGGAAATCGTCGCCGTAAGCGAGCCGGAAAGGAACGTGGAAAAAGAAGCCGTGGAAATCGAACCTAAAAAAAATGACGCGAAAAAGACGGCAGTTAAAAAACCGAAAAGAGAGCCGAAAAGAACGTCGGAAAACGAGCCGAAACCGGCAGTCGCCGCAGCCGAAGAAATTTCCGAAAAAGATATTACAAAAGATATTACAAAAGATATTACAGCCAATAATACAATCGAAAAAACGGTTTCGACTAAAAATAAACGCGTAGTCAGAACCAAAACTTTCGGCAATAAAACGGAAAAAACGGAAAAAACAAAAAGCGCCGAAGAACCGAACCCTTTGGAAAGTGTCCGCCTTTTAATTTTGTTAAAAGACGGCGCAAAAATCGAGCGCTCGATGAGCGAAGTTTTGCGCGTCGGCGTCGTTAAAGGCGTTTTAACTTTAATTATGAAGGACGGCGCGATAAATCGCTTTTCGATTCTGGACGTTGCCAAAATGACGATTGAATAAGTGAAAAGTGAAAGGTAAATTTAGAAGCTGGCAATTGAGCAGAAATTCGGAATAGATACGAGCATAAAAGATAAAAAATAATAGATTTTCGTCGCGCTTCTCTTAACTGTTATCTCGTATCTTTAATCTGTTACCTATTCCGAATTTACTTTTCGAGTCTTTAAGAAAATTTACCCGCGCGCCGAAACCGTTTCAATAAATGAGAAATTACTGGCAGACATCGAAACGGAAAATCGAATTTCGTGAAAAAACGCGCTTTATGGCGATTTTGAACGTAACGCCCGACAGCTTCAGCGACGGCGGCAGGTTTTTTTCGGTTGACGACGCTTTGAGACAAGCCGAAAAATTAATTGACGAAGGCGCGGATATAATAGACATCGGCGGAGAATCGACCAGACCGAACAGCGAGAGTGTTTCGAGCGAGGAAGAAATTCGCAGAGTCGCGCCGGTCGTCGAAGCGATTGCAAAACGATTTGACATTCCGGTTTCGATTGATACGAGCAAATCCGAAGTCGCCGAAAGCGCCGTAAATTCAGGTGCGGAAATCATCAACGATATTTCCGGTTTGCGGTTTGACGAAAAAACGGCGCAGGTTGCGGCGCGGACAAACGCCGGATTGATTTTAATGCACTCGCGCGGCGATTTTGCGGCGATGCACAAACAAACTCCGGTTGAAAATATTTTTTCGGAAGTCTCGCGGGTTTTTCGCCAAATCGTCGAAAAAGCCGAAGGTTTCGGCGTGAGACGTGAAAATATCGCGCTCGACATTGGAATCGGATTCAGTAAAACTTTTGACGATAATCTAGAACTGCTGGCGAAACTCGACAAATTCGCCGGAGAATTTGCGGGTTTTCCTTTGCTAATCGGCGTTTCGCGTAAATCCTTTATCGGTAAGATTTTAAACGGCATTCCGGCAAACGAAAGAATTAACGGCTCGCTCGCCGCCGCCGCCGTTGCCGTCTGGAACGGCGCAAATATCGTTCGCGTCCACGACGTTCGGGCGACAGTCGAAGCGATTAGAGTTGTCGAAGCAATCAAATCGAAATCTTTAGAAGTTATGCGGTTGAATGCGGAAACGCGCGCGTAAGTTAAGTGTGTTTTGAAATTCTACACAACTTTCGCGCGTGTTTCCGCAAAAATAAAATATATGGAAAAGAAATTTCACTGCGCTTCGTGTAAAAACGTCGGCGGCAAAGACGAAAAAAAATACAAATGCGTTTCTCATAAATTCGTCTGCTCCGACTGCGTTACGGAAAAAGGTTTTTTCAGCACAAAATATTTGTGTAATAAATGCGACAAAGAAACCATCGCCTACGAATGGAACAATCAAAAGAATAAAATGGCAGCAAATTTAATAAATAAAGTTAATCGAATTTTTCGTCTCGCGCTTCTGACGATTTTGTTCTTGTGCGTTTCCGGCTTTACCGAATGTTATAAGCCGGTTACAAATTCCGGTTTGCCGCCCGATATAAAAAAAATCGCCGTTCCCGCGTTTCAATTTGAAGTCGAAGGCGCGCGCTATCGCGTCGAATCGCGCTTTACCGAAGCGGTGAGCCGGGAAATTATCAAGCGCGGGCGCGGTTTGACCGTGCAAGGCTCGCGCGACGGCGCGGACGCGGTAGTCGAAGGCACAATTCGTAATTTTAACTTCTCCGGCGTGTTGCTCGACCGTCAGGGACGCGCCCGCGTTTATGAAGTTACGATTACCGTTGCCGTAACGATTCGGGATTTGAAGGAAAATAAAATTCTCTACGACAACCAGAATTTAATCTTCCGCGATTCGTTTGAATTTTCCGAAGACCCGCGCTCGTTTTTTAACGAAGAAGACCCGGCGGTCGAGCGAATGGCGCGCGCCTTCGCCGAATCGGTCGTCTCGACGATTGTCAACGGTTTCGGCGTCAGAGAAGAAAAGAAATAGCACGCGCGATGACACGGATTAAGCGGATTGACGCTGATAATTTAGAACCGGTATTAAATAAATTCAATACAAAACTTATTTTTATATCTGTGAAAACTAGCTTAATCCGCGTTATCCGCGTTCCATTCTTCATTTATGGCAATTCTATCCCGTGAAGATTTACGCGCCCAATTAAA
>JALZOE010000177.1 GCA_030857325.1 Acidobacteriota bacterium | reverse complement strand
CATTGTCGATTTAAAGGATTTGCCGACGATTAAGGAATTTGAACTTTTTAAGGATTATTTTGAATCGAACGGCTACGACTCGATTATCTGCTCGCCCGACGAACTCGAATTCGACGGTAAACACTTGATTTATAAAGGCGTAACTATCGATATTGTCTATAAACGCCTGCTCGTCAACGAATATCTGCCGATTATCGATCAACATCCGGCGCTGCTCGAAGCCTATCGAACGGGCGCGGTTTGTATGGTCAACAATTTCCGCTCGAAGCTCGTCCACAAAAAAGCGATTTTCGCCGTTTTGACCAACGAACGATACGCGCATTTATTCGACGAAAACGAACTCGAAGCCATCAAAGCGCACATTCCCTGGACGCGAATTTTCCGCGACGAACACACTGAGTATCAGGACGAAGCGATAAATCTGGTCGATTTTACGCAGCAAAATTCAAGTAAATTAGTTCTCAAACCGAACGACGATTACGGCGGACACGGAATCTACATCGGCTGGAATTCGAGCGAAACCGAGTGGAGCGAAGCGATAAAACTCGCGCTCGACGACGGCGATTATCTCGTTCAGGAACGAGTTCAAACGTCAAAAGAAATGTTTCCGATGCTCGACGACTCGGGCGCGAAATTCGATTTCGTCGAACAACTGGTTGACCTCGACCCGCTTCTTTTTAACGGCGTCGTCGGCTCGGCGTTCACGCGGCTTTCTTCTTCGGAACTCGCCAATGTTTCGTCGGGCGGCGGAATGGTGCCGACGTTTATTATTAACGAAAAGGAAAAATAAAACGGTGTGGTAAAATTCCGTTTGAGGAATAAAAATTATGGGAAGCCTGACAATCGAAATTCCGCTCAAAATCAATCGCACTTTCCGCGTCGAAGACAGACAGGAAGCCGAAAAACTGCTTCGCGAATTGGAAAACTTAGATAAAAAGAAAAGCGTGTTTGACGACGTTCTCGGCATTTGGGCTGAAAGAAAAGAAAGCGAAGAAGATTTGACGGAAAGTTTACGGCGAAAAAGTAATTTAAGAAATGGATGAATATTTGCTCGATACGAATGTTTTGTCAAAAATTTTCTACGGAAATATCGACGTTAAAAATTTTGTAGATAATCTCAGCGTCGGTATTGAAACCATTGTTTATATTGAATGTATTCAAGGTTCGATTTCCAATTCGGATAAAGTTCGCATCAAACGCAGTTTGAAGAAACTCAAATTTTATCTTGTAACAAACGACATCGCGCAAAAAGCGATTGAACAGATTGAGAGTTACTCGAATACCTCAGGGATTACTTTTAGCCGACGCGATAATTGCGGCTACGGCTTTAAAATACGGTTTGATTTTGGTTACCTATAACATCAAACATTTTTAATTTATCAAAGGCTTAAAAGTTTTGAAGCCGTCTGTAATAGTTAATGCAAACTCACATTCGCAAGGATGCTGACGTTTGTTATTTGGGAGAAAAAAATGAAAAGATTTTACTATCAATTCAGAATTATGCTGATAACATTTGCGCTTGGGTTGGCGAGTGTTTTCGCGTATTACAACACTTGGAAATTTTCTGATGAGATTTACGTTAATCTTCCAGAAACCGCATCAGGCGAAGTAATTGTGGTTTTTCCAAGATGTCGTTTTCAAATACCCGACACAGAAGGTGGTGGCGGAGTAGAAACACGACTTACTGACAGTAGAGGAATACCATTTATTATTGAAAAACATTTATATAAACAACCTGAAAGATTAACAGAGTGCGTTGAAAATCAAAATTCTAACCGGAAATAAAAGACGTTACTCAAATTTTAATGAAAACATCAGAAAAAAAATCGCGTCTGCTTGAACTCAGCGAAGAATTTCTGCGTCTTGAACGCAAATTACGCTTGGGCGGCGGCGCGGAAAAAATCGAGAAGATTCATAAGCAAGGAAAATTGACGGCGCGAGAAAGAATCGATTTGCTGTTTGATGCGGGCGCTTACCAACAGGAAATCGGCTTGCTCGTTGCTTATGACGAATACAAAGGACAAGCGCCTGCCGCCGCCGTCGTAACTTCTATCGGCAAAATTCACGGGCGCGAATGCGTCGTCGTGGCAAACGACGCGACGATAAAAGCGGGCGCGTGGTATCCAGAAACGATAAAAAAGATTTTGCGGGCGCAGGAAATTGCGATGCGTAATCGTGTGCCGATTATTTATCTTGTCGATTCGGCGGGCGTCAATTTGCCGTATCAGGGCGGCGTTTTTCCCGGTCAATACGGCGCGGCGCGCATCTTTTATTACAATTCGATTATGCGCCGTTATTTGAAAGTTCCGCAGATTTCCGCCGTGATGGGAATGTGCGTGGCGGGCGGCGCGTATCTGCCCGCGTTGTCCGACGTAATTCTAATGGTTGAAAACACATCGTTTATGGGTTTGGGCGGCGCGAATTTAGTGAAGGGAGCGACCGGGCAGACGATTGACAACGAGACTTTGGGCGGCGCGCTGACGCACAACGCGATTTCCGGCGTGGCGCATTTTCGCACGAAGGACGAAACCGAATGTTTGGAAAAAATCCGTCAATTAGTTTCGGAATTGCCGCGCAGAGAAGAAACGAAAGTTTCGATTATCGAAGCGAAACCGCCGAAAAATAAACCTGAGAAACTTTTCGAGCTTCTGCCCGAAAACCATCGCGCGCCGTATGATATGCGCGAGATTTTGAACTGCTTTTTAGACGGCGGCGAACTCGACGAATTTCAAGCCGACTTTGCAAAGGAAATGATTTGCGGCACGGCGCGAATCGGGGGAATTCTTGTCGGCGTAATTGCCAATTCGCGCGGAATGGTCAAAGGAAAACCGGGAAAACCGCCGAAATTCGGCGGCATCGTTTATACCGAATCGGCAGAAAAGACGGCGTATTTTATCGAAAACTGCAATCGCCACGGAACACCTCTGCTGTTTGTCCAGGATGTTTCCGGTTTTATGGTCGGCGCGGAAGCCGAACATTCGGGAATAATCCGCGCGGGCGCGCGTTTTGTCGAAGCGATGGCGACGGCGATTGTTCCGAAAATCGTTTTGACTATAAACCACGCTTCCGGCGCGGGTTATTATGCAATGGCTGGACAAGGTTTCGACCCGGATTTTATTTTCAGTTTGCCGACGGGCAGAATGGGCGTAATGGAAGGCGACAGCGCGGCGCAAGCGATTTTCGGAACGCAGATTGAAAAGCTCAAAAAAGAAGGCAAAGAGCCGGACGAGGCGACGAAAGCCGAAATGCAAAAGGTGCGCGAAACCTACGAGCGCGAACTCGACGCCAAACACGCCGCCGCGCGCGGTCTTGTCGACGCGATTGTTACGCCCGAAAATTTGCGCGCCGCGCTGCTAATGGCGCTGGAGACGACCTTAAACACCAGCCAGCCGCACATCGGCGCGTTCGTTTTGCCGAAAATCGAATAAAAGTGGAAATAACAAAATAATTCGGAGTAACTATGCCGATAAGTTGTTCGAAAATCGTTGCGACGTTTCCAAATAAACCGCAAGCCACACGAATAAATAAGAAGATTTGAGTGGTTTGCGGTTTATTTTTATTTTAATTTCGCCTGTAAATCTCCGTAATCGGCGATTGCCGCTTTTATTACTTCAAAAGATTCTTCGCGCCCGTAGCTGTAAGCTATTTCGCAGCGGTTCGCTTCGTCCGGGTGATTTTTATAAGTTAAAAAATAATGTTCGAGGCGCTGGAGAATGCCTTTCGGCAATTGACCGACTTCCTCATACTGCTCAAAAACCTTGTCGCCTTTTAAGATAGCGATAATTTTATCGTCCGCTTCGCCGTCGTCAATCAAACAAAATCCGCCAATCGGCGTGGCTTTTAAGATAATGTCGCCGCGCGGAATATGATGTTCGGAGAGAACGAGAATGTCGAGCGGGTCGCCGTCGCCGAATTTAATTTCCTTGCCGGATTTTTCGCGGGCGAGACCCGCAACCCGGTCGGCGCAGTAGGTTTGCGGAACAAAACCGTAATTTGCCGGAACGACGTTTGAATACTGCTGGGGTCGGTCGATTTTCAAATAGCCGGTTTCCTTATCGACTTCATATTTAACCGTGTCGCGCGGAACAATTTCGACGAAAACCGTTACTTCCTGCGGAAAGTTTTCGCCGATTGAAATGCCGTGCCACGGATGCGCTTTATTTGTTCTAAACATAAGATTATTATTGACTTGTGAAAAGCAAAATGTCTAACCACTTGGTCGTCAAAAACTACGGTGAAGCGGCAGTTATACAGTTTAATCGCCCTGAAATCCGCAGTCCGCTTTCAATAATCGTTTTGGAAGAACTGCACGAAATTGTCGGAAAACTTGCGAAAAACTCGTCGATTGAAATGCTGATTTTTACTGGGCGGGATGATGTTTTCGCCTCCGGCGCGGATTTGCGCGAAATTGCCGAAGTCGATGAAAATGCGGCGCGGGAATTTGCCTTGCGCGGACAAATTTTGATGAACAAAATCGCGGCGTTAAGTCAAACGACGATTGCGGCGGTAAACGGTTTCTGCTTCGGCGGCGCGCTCGATTTGGCTTTGTCCTGCGATAAAAGAATCGCTTCGCCCGATGCGTCTTTTTCGCATCCCGGCGCGAATCTCGGAATCATTACGGGCTGGGGCGGAACGCAGCGTCTGCCGCGCTTAATCGGCGAATCGCGCGCGCTGGAAATGTTTTTTACGGCAAAACGAGTAGATGCTGTTGAAGCCTTAAAAATCGGTTTAATCGACAAAATCGCAGGTAATCCGCTGGAAGAAACGATTGCAAACTATCGATTTGATAATTCATCAATGTATTTATGAAAAAATTTGTGAGCAGTTCAGCGTTTATAAAATTTACGCTGCTTGCGCTTTTTGCGTTAATTTCTTTTTCAGGTTGTCAAACCGCGCGTTTATCGTCTGTCGAAAACGCGCCCGCCGCATTGCCCACGCCGACCATTTCGCCCAAAGTTGACAACGCGATAAATCGTCCGACGAGCGAGCCTTACACCGGCGATTTGTCGATTTTTGACGCCGCCGAACGCGCCAAAAATCTGCAAATCGACCGCGTGATGGACATTTTGAAAATAACGGAAGGAAAATCGGTCGCCGACATCGGCGCGGGTTCGGGCTGGTTCACGACACGCGCCGCCAAAAGAGTCGGCGAGCGGGGAAAAGTCTTCGCCGTCGAAATAAACCGGGAATATATCGATTACATCGACAACCGCGCCAAAAAAGAGAATTTTTCAAATATCCAAACCGTTATGGGAACGGAAGATAATCCGAAAGTGCCGGAAAATTCGGTTGACGCCGTTTTGATTCTAAAGACGTATCACGAAATCGGACAACCGGTAAAAGTTCTTTTGAATTTGAAAAAATCTCTGAAAAAAGGCGCGCTCGTCGGCGTCATTGACCGTAACGGAAAAGGCGACGACCACGGAATCGATATGGATAAAGTCGTCGAAGAATTTAGACGCGCCGGTTTTGTCAAAGTTGACGACTACGATTTCGTCAAGCCCGACGGAATGGATTATTTTTTAGTATTTCAACCAAAATAAATCAAATAAAAATGATTTTCGGTTGAGGCGAAGGAAACTACTCGATGTCGGCAAACAGAGAAAAAGATTCTTTGCGCGGTTCGGTAAAGGAACTTTACGCGAAAACCGTAACTCTCACGGGAAAAGATAAAGACGTTCGGGAGGAATTTCAATCTCTGCGATTCGGACGCTACGACGAAGCGGGAAACAAAGTCGAAGAGGCGTATTTAGATTCCGACGGTTCTTTGCTTCACAAAACCGTTTGGACTTTTGACGCGGCGGGCAAACTCGTCGAACAGGCGAATTCCGGCGCGAATGAATCGCCGACTTTTAAGACAATCTTTGAATATGACGACGCCGGAAGATTGATTGAGAAAAAAATGTTCAACTCCGACGGCTTTTTAGAAAGCGCGCTGCGTCCAAGCTATAGAACCTGTTTGCAATTATTTTAGGCAATCCGCCGCAAGATTAGCCGGATCGCGCAAATCCGAATCTTCGTTTCACTTGTTCTAATCAGTCCTTCGCAATTCTTCCACAATACCCGGCATTGATTGATCCACGCATTTGTGCGCTCGACGATCCATCT
>JALZOE010000176.1 GCA_030857325.1 Acidobacteriota bacterium | reverse complement strand
TCGAAAAATTCGCGCTGCAAGTTCGCCATTGGCAGCGCACGGAAGTTAGAGAAGCGCAAGAGAAATTCAAAGTCGGGCAGAAAGGCTCAAGCGCGATGCCGCACAAACGCAATCCGATTTTGTCGGAACGCATCTGCGGAATGGCGCGGACAATTCGCGCAAACTCGATTGTCGGACTTGAAAATGTCGCGCTCTGGCACGAACGCGATATTTCGCACAGTTCAGCCGAACGAATCGTTTTGCCGGATTCATCGGCGGCTCTGGATTATATTCTGGCGAAAACCGCATCCCTGCTCGACGGTTTAGTCGTTTATCCCGAAAGAATGCTCGAAAATCTGAACGCCACGCGGGGGCTTGTTTTCAGCGGTCAACTGCTTTTAGCGTTGACGCAAAAAGGCGTATCCCGTGAAGACGCTTACGTTTACGCGCAGCGAAACGCGATGAAAGTTTGGGACGAAGGCGGCGATTTTCGAGATTTAATAATGAAGGACGAAGAAATTCGCTCGAAGTTATCAAAAGAAGAAATCGAAAAAGTTTTCGACGTAAAGCATTATCTGCGAAATGTAGATAAAGTTTTTAAGCGGGTTTTCGGTTAAGCCGCTTCGAGCAAAATGGCTCGCGGTTCGGGCAAAGCAATTCCTTTTTTTTGATAAGTTTCAATCATCAAATCTAAAGCGGCTGCGCTTGTTAGAGAGCTTCGACGCGTATTTCGCCAAAAGCCGACAAACCGGGAAATTCCTGATAGACGACAACAAACGCTTCGTCTTCATCGCTCCAGAAAATATGTAACGCGTATTTATTTTTCATTGGTCAAGTAGGAAATCGCTTTTGATAATTGTCTGACTTGATATGATACCGAACAAAAATTTACCACAGGAAGATTGCGAAAAACTAGATTTTGCGTGAAAATCTTAACTTTTAATCGGGAGAAATATAATGAAAGCAAAAGTTTATGTAACCTTAAAGCCGAGCGTGCTTGACCCGCAGGGAAAGGCGATTCATCATTCGGTCGAATCTTTAGGTTACGGGCAAATAACGGATGTGCGGCAAGGCAAGTATTTTGAAATTGCTTTGAGCAAAGATTTGTCCGAAACGGAAGCAAAAATGACCGCCGAAAAAATTGCCGGCGAAGTTCTGGCAAATCCGGTGATTGAAGATTTTAGAGTTGAAATTGATAATTAGCGGTTGGCATTCAGCTAATCAGTTCTCAGAAAATTCTGCTTTAACTGACCGCTGACCGCTGACCGCTGACCGCTTATTTATGAAATTCGGAGTAATAGTTTTCCCCGGTTCAAACTGCGACCACGATGCGTATCACGTCGTTTCAAAACATATCGGTCAGCCGGTCGATTTCGTCTGGCACAAGGAAACGAATCTCGACCGTTACGACGCGATTTTGATTCCCGGCGGATTTTCCTACGGCGACTACCTGCGCGCCGGAGCGCTGGCTAGCTTTTCGCCCGTGATGAACGCGGTTAAAGATTTTGCCGCGCGGGGAAAGTTTGTATTCGGCATCTGCAACGGTTTTCAGATTTTGTGCGAAGCCGGACTTCTGCCCGGCGCGCTGATTAGAAACAGAGATTTGCATTTCGCCTGCCGCCACGTTCACATCAAAGTAGAAAACAACCAGACGCCTTATACGAGCGAGCTTGAAAGCGGCGAAGTTTTGTCGATACCGATTGCGCACGCCGAAGGAAATTACGTCTGCGACGATGCGACTTTTGCCGAACTTGAAGCGGAAAATCGAATCGTTTTTCGCTACTGCGACCAGTCCGGCGCGCTGACCGACGAATCAAACCCGAACGGAGCGCGCTCGCACATTGCGGGAATTTGCAATGAAAAGGGAAACGTTCTGGGAATGATGCCGCACCCGGAACGCGCCTGCGAAGAACTGCTCGGCTCAAACGACGGGCGTGATATTTTCAGGTCGCTGACGAATACGATTGCAAGGCAGTAGAATTACGAATTACGAAATTACAAATTAAGGGAAACCTTCCGACATTCGTAATTCGTTTTTAAGATTCTCTGACCGTTAATCCTTCTTTCGATAAACGCCACTGCAAAACTTCCGTTTCCGGTTCTTCGGTTAAAGCCTTTTCGACTTCGGCTGTGCGTCCTTCTTCGCAGAAAAAGGCGATACAGCCGCCGCCGCCCGCGCCGCAGACTTTCGCGCCGATTGCGCCGTTTCCGGTTGCCACGTCGATGAGATGATTCATTTGCGGAGTCGTGATGTTCGGCGCGAGACGCTTGCGCTGCGGATGCGCGTTCTTGATGATTTCACCCGTCCTTGCCCAATCGCCCGCCAGCAGAGCGGCGCGCATATTGAGAGACGAATCGCGGATGCCTTCAAAAATCTCGAAAATTTCCGGGTCGCCGTCGATGTGGCGTTTGGTCATCTCCCAATTGTTCGTGCCGGAATTTCTCGGCTCGCCCGTGTAGAGAACGACGATGCGCTCTTCGAGCGTTTTTGTATCAACCTTCAATGCTTCACGCTCCATTCCGTCGGGTCGAAAATGGATGCACGCCGCGCCGCCGTATTGAGCCGAATAATAATCCTGATAGCCGGTCGGAACGCGTATCACCTGACATTCGACGTTAGCGGCAATCGGTATGAATTTTTCCGGCGCGTAGCGGTCGCCGACTAATTTGTTGAGCGCGCCGATGCAGGCGATATTCAGAGTCGAAGAACCGGCAAGTCCCGCGCCCGCAGGAGCTTCGGAGTTTGTCGTCATCGTAAAGCCGGTTTCGGGTTTGAAAAAATAAATGAGTTTTGAAAGCAGTTCGAGACGTGATTCATTTTTTAACTCATCTATTTTATTGACGGAAGTTTCAAATTTTTCCTTGCGGTCAATCGATTCGATGACGATTTTATCGTCGAGGCGAGTTTCGATGCGGCAGCGTGCCATCAAATCGACGGCGAAATTTACGGTCGCCGCGCCTTCGTGAAACAGAAAAAGCGGCGGTATATCAATTGTTCCGCCCGCCAAATCAACTCTGGTCGGTGCGGACGATTCGATTATCACAAATTATTTCCTCTGGATTTTTAGATTTTTTTAGCGAATAAAATATTAAGATTGACGGGTTATATTACTGCAAAATAATGAGAAATTGACAAGTCGAGCAAACCGTTTAACAATCTTTCGGAAATAAAAACAATCACTCTTTTGTCGTCTTTATCGTTTCTTTTTTGTGCCTGGCGATTTTCTTTTCCTCACGGTTCGGCGAGTTGGTTAAATGAAGTCGCTCGCCGATGTCGTGGAGTTTGCCCTGCGCGACTTCTTCGACGTGGTGAATTTTTTCCTCGATTTTGTGAATGGTTTCCGGTTTGACTTCCTCGACCTTCTCCGAAAGCCAGTAGCGCTCGATTATGTAAAAGGCGACGATGCCGACCATCACGATGAAAAAGAGCGCGATGCCGACTTGCTGAAAATCGCCGAGAATGCCGGTTATCGCGCCGCTGAAAAAATATCCCGCGCCCGATAAAATCAAAACCCAGATTGCCACGCTGATTGTGTCGAGCAGCAGAAAACGCAGGAAAGGCATTTTGCCGATACCGTTAAAAATGCACATCGCGGCGCGCAAGCCGTAGATGTATTTTGAAATAACGATGGCGAAACCGCCGAACTTGTCAATCAGTTTTTCGATGCGCGGCTGCGCTACTTTGTAAAAACTATAATCCTTAATGGTTGTGCGAAAAATGCGCCCGATAAAATAACCGATGCAGTCGCCGACCACGCCGCCCAGAGTTCCCGCCAGAAAAACCTTCAAAAAGCCGTATTCGCCGAAAAATCCGCCGTGCGCCATCACGCCCGACAACAGCAGCGTTATATCGCCCTCGATTGTGCAAAGGGCGAAAACGGCGAAAACTCCGTATTGCTCGATTAGTTGTGAAAGATGTTGTTCCATTAAGGACTGCGGAAAATAAATTTCAAAAACTAACAAAGATTAACTTTCCCGAAGCATTTCAGTCAAACGATTTTAATTTTTCGACCGCGATTTTTTATTGACAAGCCCTTATTTGACAGTTAGACAGCCGAATGTCTAAAATCCTGTTAGTTTTCCTTCCAAATTTCGGCAAAAGGGTTTGAAGTCTATGAGCGAAATTAAAAATCGAACAGCTAAACTCGTCGGCGTCGAAGTTTCCAAAGCGGCGTTTGTCGCCGTCTGTCTCGACGAAAACGGCGTCGTCGTCGGTAATCTGAAAGTCGCGGTCGAAAGCGGGCAGGAGCCGATTTCACAGCTTGTAAATTTTATCGACGAAGCAAAAAATAAATTCGGCGGTTTCGAACAAATCGGACTTTCCCTGCCCGGTCTGCTTCACCGGCGGACAAAGCGAATCGCTTTTTCGACAAATATTCCCGAACACGAAAAAACCGATTTTCTGAGCGAGTTGGAAAACGCGACCGGCGTTCGTCTGACGGCTGCGAACGACGCCAACGCCGCCGCTTACGCGGAATTCGTGCAGGGCGCGGGGCGCGGCAGCACCGATATGTTTTACGCCACAATCGGCGCGGGCATCGGCGGCGCGTTTATTTTCAACGGCGAAGTTTGGGAAGGCGCGTCCGGTTTCGCAGGCGAATTCGGACAACTAGCTATTAACTCCGAAGGAATGAGATTGGAAGATGTCGCTTCCGCCGCCAATATCGCCAGACGCACGCGCAGCCGCTTTCACCAGGACAGCACTTCTTCGTTAAACAATCTGGCGGAAGAAAAAATAGCTTTGAGCGATGTAATTGAAGCGGCGCGAAATCAGGACGATTTTGCCCGTATGATGCTCGATAGAACCGGCACTTACGTCGGCGCGGCGATTGCCGGTGTTATAAATTTACTTAATATTGAAAAGATTGTCGTCGGCGGCGAATTTATGCAAGCCGGACAGTTTGTTTTGGACGCGATTATTAGACAGGCAAGGGAATTTTCCTTCACGCCGGCTTTCAAAGGCACGGAAATAGTTAAAGGCGAGCTTGGCGACCAGGCGGCGGCAATCGGCGCGGCATTGCTTTCCGCCAAATAGTTTTGTTTCAAAAATCGGGAAATTTAATCAGGCTTATCAGCAAAACTTATTTAGTGAAATCTTGCACAAATGCGCGGGAAAATTTATCTTTAGATTGTAATTTGCGCATTCGGTTAGAATCGGTAAAATCTAAACATTAGATTTTACCTTAGTTGTTATAAATAGAAAACTTGTGGTTTGTCCGGTAGGTTACGAACTTTTGAAAAAAAGACGTAAATAATGGGTCGAACTTTAAAATCCTGGACAAAAGATAAAAATGGCACAATTATTTCATCGCGGAGCGAACAATGTAGCGAAGGCGAGTATTGTGATTGCAATTCTGCTCGGCGGCGTTGCGTTCTTCGTCTATACGCAGATTGCGCGTTCGTCGTATTTGACCAATCGCTATCTGGAACGCCAGCAGCCTGTTCAATTCAGCCATAAACATCACAGCGGCGACGACGGAATCGACTGCCGGTATTGTCATACGTCGGTCGAAACTTCGGCGTCGGCAGGAATACCGCCGACGCAGACTTGTATGAACTGCCACAACGAGCTTTGGGCGGATAGCCCGTATCTCGAGCCGGTGCGCGCCAGCTATCGGGAAAACAAGCCGATTGAGTGGGAGCGCGTTCACGATTTGCCCGAATACGCTTACTTTAATCACAGCATACACGTTGCCAAAGGCGTCGGCTGTTCGACCTGCCACGGGCAGATTGACAATATGCCCGCCGTCTATCAGGAAAACACTTTGCAGATGGAATGGTGTCTGTCGTGCCACCGCGACCCGGAGGCTTATATTCGTCCGAAATCCGAGATTTATAATCAGGAATGGAACGACAGCGATTTGACGCCGGAACAGCGCCGCGTATTGTGGGTCGATTACAAAATTCGCAGCGCCGAATTGCTGACAAGCTGTTCGACTTGCCACAGATAAAAATTAAAATTAAAGATTCAAGATTCAAAATCGAAATCTTAATCTTCAAATTTGAATCTTTAATTACAGATATTGAATCGTAAATCGAGGAAAAAATGCCTAACAAGGAAAGCAAAATTAACTTTGCGTCTCTGCGAGACAGAATTCTTCAAAAGCAGGGAAAAGAGTATTGGCGAAGCGTCGAGG
>JALZOE010000175.1 GCA_030857325.1 Acidobacteriota bacterium | reverse complement strand
CGGACATCCTGCCCGCACACGTTGCTTGAGTGCGGCGTATAAAAGTTTAGCTGACACGACGTTTCATTAAAGTAGATTTTTCGCGCCTTTGGCGCTCAATACGGGCAGGATGCCCGCGCTCCGACTAAAAATCTTATGAAAAAAGTTTTATTTATCGACCGCGACGGAACTTTGATTTTCGAGCCGGAAGATTTTCAGATTGACAGCTTTGAAAAACTGAAATTTCTACCGCTCGTCATTTCCTGCTTGGGAAAAATCGCAGGCGAAACCGATTTTGAACTCGTTATGATTACCAATCAGGACGGACTCGGAACGGACGCGTTTCCCGAAGAAACATTTTATCCGGCGCATAATTTTTTGATGCAAACGCTTGAAACGGAAGGAGTTAACTTTCGGGAAGTTTTTATAGACCGCACGTTTGCACACGAAAATAAACCGACGCGCAAGCCGAACACCGGACTTTTGGGTAAATACTTAACCGGCGAATACGATTTGACAAACTCCTTTGTTGTCGGCGACCGCGAAACGGACGTTCAATTAGCGAAAAATCTGGGCGCGAAAGCGATTTTCGTTAAAAATCCGAATTTCGACGCGCCGGAAAACGATGAAACAATCGCGCTCGTCGCCGGAAATTGGCGTGATATTTACGAATTTTTAAAGTTACCGCCGCGCAAAGTCGCGCACGCGCGAAAAACTAACGAAACCGAGATTGAAGTCGAGTTGAATTTGGACGGCACGGGACAATCCGAAGTTTCGACCGGCATTCATTTTTTCGACCATATGCTCGAACAAATCGCCAGACACGGCGCGATTGATTTGAAAATTCGGGCGGCGGGCGACCTTCATATCGACGAGCATCACACGATTGAAGATACGGCGCTCGCGCTCGGCGAAGCGTTCGCGCTCGCTCTCGAAGACAAGCGCGGAATGGCGCGTTACGGTTTCACTCTGCCGATGGACGAATGTCTGGCGCAGGTTGCAATCGATTTCGGCGGGCGCAACTGGATTGTCTGGGAAGCCGAATTCAAGCGCGAAATGATTGGCAAAATGCCGTCCGAAATGTTTTTTCACTTTTTCAAATCTTTTACCGATAAAGCCGTGTGCAACTTGAACATAAAAGCCGAAGGCGCAAACGAGCATCACAAAATCGAAGCGATTTTCAAGGCTTTTGCCAGAGCAATTAAAATGGCGGTTAAGCGTGATATTACGGACGCGAATTTGCCAAGCACAAAGGGGATTTTATAAAAAAATAGGACGCGGACAAACACAGATGAGGCGGATTTTCGCTGACAAGATATTAAAATCCGTGTTTAATCTGCTAAATCCGTGTTTGTCCGCGTCCTAATTAAACTTTTAATTTTATGAAAGTGGCAATCGTCAAATACAACGCCGGAAACGTCGAATCGGTGAAAAACGCGCTGAATCGGCTGGGCGTGAAACCGATTTTGACCGATGACGCGCGGGAACTGCAAACGTCTGATAAAGTTATATTTCCGGGCGTCGGCGAAGCGTCGTCGGCGATGAATTATCTGCGCGGGAAAAATCTGGACGCGGCGATTAAAAATCTGACGCAGCCGGTTTTGGGCGTTTGTCTCGGAATGCAGCTTTTGTGTGAATCTTCGGAAGAAAACGAAACCGAGTGTTTGGGAATTTTGCCGTATAAAGTCAGAAAATTTGAATCCGACACGTTGAAAATTCCGCAAATGGGCTGGAACGATATTTTTGATTTAAAGTCGGTTTTATTTAATGGAATCAAGGAAAATTCGTTTGTCTATTTTGTTCACGGTTATTATGTCGAAACGGGCGCGGAAACGATTGCAGCCTGTGATTACGCGTTAAAGTTCAGCGCCGCCGTCCGGCACGAAAACTTTTACGCCGTGCAGTTTCACACGGAAAAATCCGGCGCAATCGGCGAGCGGATTTTGGAGAATTTCTTGAAAATTTAAGAAGATTCGTCCACGGATTCACACGGATAAATTCAAAAAACTTGTCGAACAAATGAATAAATTTCCGCCGTCAATTTTCTTATCGGCGTTTATCCGTGTTTATCTGTGGACAATTCTTCTTTTGTATTCGGTAATAATATGATTGAAATAATTCCGGCGATTGATTTGATTGACGGCAAATGCGTGCGGCTCTCGCAGGGCGATTTTGCGAGAAAGAAAATTTACAGCGAAAACCCTTTGGAAACGGCTAAAGAATTTGAAGATTTTGGATTGAAACGTCTGCACGTCGTTGACCTGGACGGCGCGAAAAACGGTCGAGTTACCAATCTGAAAGTTTTGGAAACGATTGCCGCGAATACGAATTTGACAATTGATTTCGGCGGCGGAATAAAGACGGATGCGGATGTGAAATCGGTTTTCGACGCGGGCGCGGAAATGGCGAGCGTCGGAAGCGTCGCCGTCAAAGAACCGGAAAAGTTTTGGACGTGGCTCGACCGATACGGAAGCGAAAAATTTCTGCTCGGCGCGGACGTTAAAGGCGGAAAACTCGCTATAAACGGTTGGCAGACCGAAACGGATTTGGAAATTTTACCGTTTCTGCAAAACTATTTCGCGCGCGGCGCGCGGAAGGTTTTCTGCACCGACGTTTCAAAAGACGGACTTCTGCAAGGCGCGGCGAACGAGCTTTACGCGGAGATTTTAGCAGATTTGCCGGAATTAAAACTTATTGCCAGCGGCGGCGTCAGTCGAATCGAAGACATCGACGCGCTCGAAAAAATCGGCTGCGCGGGCGTCATTGTCGGCAAAGCGATTTACGAAGGCAGAATCGAATTGAAACAATTTGAAAGGTTTTTATAAAAATGCTGGCGAAACGAATAATTCCGTGTCTAGACGTTAAAGACGGGCGCACGGTTAAGGGAACGAATTTTGTAAATCTGCGCGACGCGGGCGACGCGGTGGAGTTTGCCGAAATTTACAGCGCGCAGGGCGCGGACGAGCTTGTTTTTCTCGATATTACGGCGACGAACGAAAAACGCAGAGCTTTGAGCGAGCTTGTCAGGCGAGTTGCGGCGAAAATCAATATTCCTTTTACAGTCGGCGGCGGAATTAATTCGGTCGCCGACATCGAAGTTTTGTTAAATTCGGGCGCGGATAAAGTTTCGATAAATACTTCCGCCGTTAAAAATCCGCGGCTTTTGGCGGATGCGGCGAAGAATTTTGGCTCGCAGTGCGTCGTTCTGGCGATTGACGCGAAACTCGTCGGAGATGAATGGCTCGTGTTTTTGAACGGCGGGCGCGTGCCGACAGAGTTAAAAGCAATCGAATGGGCGCGGCGCGGCGTCGAAGCGGGCGCGGGCGAAATTTTGCTGACCTCGATGAACGCGGACGGAACGAAACGGGGTTTTGAAATTGAACTGACGAGATTGGTTTCCGAAGCGGTTAATGTTCCGGTAATCGCTTCGGGGGGCGCGGGACGCGAGGAACATTTTGTCGAAGTTTTTAAAAAAGGACGAGCGGACGCGGCGCTGGCGGCGAGCATTTTTCACTTTCGGGAAATCGAGATTCCGAGACTTAAAGAATATTTAAGAATGCAAAATATAGAAGTCAGAATTTAACAGAAATTTTATCGAAAATATGGAAATCGATTTTGGAAAATCGCCCGACGGTTTAGTTCCCGCAATCGTGCAGGACGCAGGGACGCGAAAAGTTTTAATGCTCGGTTATATGAACCGCGAGTCTTTGGAGAAAACAAACGAAATTAGAAAAGTTACGTTTTTCAGTCGTTCGCGCCAAACTCTATGGACAAAGGGCGAAAGAAGCGGAAATTTTTTGAGCGTCGAGCAGATTTCGGTTGACTGCGACAACGACACGATTTTAATTCGAGCGATACCGGCGGGCGCAGTTTGTCATACCGGCGCGGACACTTGTTTTAATGAGACGAACGAATCGGAAAACTTTCTTTTTGAACTCGAAAAGGTAATAAAGGAGCGCAAATTCAATCCGATGGAAGATTCTTACACTTCAAAACTATTTACCGCAGGCATCAACAAAATCGCTCAAAAGGTCGGCGAGGAAGCTGTCGAGCTTGTAATCGAAGCAAAAGACGACGACGACGAATTATTTAAAGGCGAAGCCGCCGATTTGCTGTATCATCTGCTTATTTTAATTCAGGCGAAAAATCTGGAACTTGAAGACGTTTTGGAAACTCTGAAACAAAGAAGACGGTGAAAAATAATAATGTTTTTTGTAATAAAAAAGGCGGCAGAATTATTCTGCCGTCTTTTTTTAATCAACCGCAATCATATTAGTGAACATACCAGTTTGCAGTCGGATAATCGGTTGGTAAACCGTATGAATATGACAGCAGCGAGAAGGTGCTTGACCGTCTGGCGTAGAAAGTGCTTGCAACCGTGTCAGTCGCCGCCGCGCCCGTCGCCGAAGCATACTGAAGCGAGTAATTGCTTATATCGACATTGACCGAACCGTTGTTATAAAGTTCGACGTAATCCTGATTGAAAGTCGCGCCGGAATTTCCGCCGCCGCCGTATATCTCGTTGATGACGATGCCCGAACAAGTAAAATTTTTTATTTGCCGCGTAACCGAACGGCACAAATTAGAGCGGCGAAGCCGGGCTATCGGGGAAATCTAGTGCAATTAATTTGATTGATTGAAATTGATTCGTGCAGATAATAACACAAAACATTCCGAGATTGATATAAAATTTAAGCCCGGTAACATTTCTTTAATACGACGCGCTTTTATTCGGAAAAAAATTGTTGCAATATTGAAATTTGAAAGTTGTCGGGGGAGGTTTTTAAAAATGCGAATAGGAATGTTTTTTTTATTGCTGTTTGTCGGCTTGGGATTTTCGGTAAATTCCCGCGCACAGGATAAAAGTTTGCCGGACGAGGAAATTCTGCGCGTCGATACCCGGTTGGTCGATGTGCCGGTTGTCGTAACGGACAAAACCGGCAAGCCGCTGCTTAATCTAAAGCAAAGCAATTTCGTCGTTTACGAAGACGGAAAACGACAGGAAGTTTCCGATTTCGCGGCGGCGAGCGCGCCGTTTGAAGTGGCGCTGCTGCTCGATACGAGCGGTTCGGCGCGTTCCGATTTGCCGCTTATTAAACGCGCAGCCGAAAACTTTATCGCGTCCCTGCGCCCCGGCGATAAAGTTTCGATTGTCGCTTTCAGAAGCATCGTCAGAGATAACAAATCGGTTGCCGTCAGCGAAGTTTTAATCGATTTGACCGACAATCGCGGAAAATTAAAGGAAGCGCTCGAAGCCGTTAAAACCAGTAACGGCACGCCATATTACGATGGGCTTTCGGCAGTTGCCGAAAAAGTGTTCGCCGCCGCGCCGAAAGACGAATTTCGCGGCAGACGCGCGCTCGTCGCCCTGACCGACGGAGTTGATTCGACGAGCGTTTCCGATTTTGAAGAAGCGCGCGGAAATTTCAGCCGGCAGGGAATCGTTTCGTATTTTATACAGGTCGATACGCGCGAGTTTTTCGAGGAAAATCTGCTCGGCGACTGCGAGGACGCGATGCGTTTTTCGCAGGCGCAAATCCGGCGGTTTTACCGGACGTTTTACCCGAAATCGAGAATCGAAAAAGTTTTCGATTTCTGTCGTCTCGGCGATTTCGAGCGGCTCGACATCAGCAAAAGGCTTTACGATTTAGCCGCCGCCGAGATGCGGAATCTGGCGAAAAATTCCGGCGGAAAAGTTTTCCCCGTCGCCGATTTGAGCGAAGCACGAACGGCGTTCCAAAGCGTCGCCCGCGAAATCGGCACGAAATACAGCCTCGGTTACTACTCGTCGAACGAAAAACGCGACGGCAGTTATCGTAAAATAAAAATCGAACTCAAAGGCGTTCCGGTCGGCGCGCAAATCCGCGCCAGAGAAGGTTATAGCGCGCCGAATAATTAAAACCGAATTGCTGTTTATTCCATAAATAAAAAAAATAAAAACGTGTTCAAATTCGTTTTATTTGTGTGATCGGCGGCGGCATTCTTTCATTGTAAAATTTATGAACAGCAAATTTAATCGAATTGTTTTGGTAGTTTTGGACAGTCTCGGCATCGGCGAGATGCCGGACGCGGAAAACTGGGGCGACAAAGGAGCGGACACGCTCGGTCATATTCTCGAATCGCGCCGGGTTAATCTGCCGAATCTG
>JALZOE010000174.1 GCA_030857325.1 Acidobacteriota bacterium | reverse complement strand
GTTCTGCAAAACGTCCGACGCCGTGTCGAGTTTTTTATCGCCGAAAACGTGCGGATGACGCAGAATCATTTTTCTGGTTATTCCGGCGCACACGTCTTCAATCGTAAAATCGCCTAATTCTTCGCCAATCTGCGCGTGAAAAATAATTTGCAAAAGCAAATCGCCGAGTTCTTCGCGCAGATGTTGGGGTTTGCCCGCCGCCGCGTCCTGAATCGCGTCGAAGCTCTCGAACGCTTCTTCCAAAAGATAAGGCGCGAGCGATTCGTAAGTCTGCTCTCTATCCCACGGACAGCCGCCGGGAGCGCGCAGTCGCGTCATTACATTGACGAGTTCGTCGAAATTTTTTGACATAATAATTTGTGAATCGTGAATCGTAAATCGTAAATGGAAATGTATTATTGGCGAAAACAATTAACGATTTACGATTTACTATTGACCAACAACGATTTTGAACTTTCTTTTGCCAAAATGCTACTATCGAATAAATTAAATCAATATATTTTTTGGGAGCTAAACAATGATTGGAAGAGACGACTATAACGAGGAAGAACCGATTTTGAAGGTGATGGACAAGCGCAAATTCAACGCGGACGGTAGCGTGCGCGAAGGCGTAACCATCGAGGCGGAAAAACCGAAACCGCCCGCCGCGCCCGCTGACGAACCGGACGCACAAGCCGCGCAAACAATTGAAAACACTCAGTTTGACGAAGAAGACGAAGGGCAGACGTTCGGCGACGACGGCGAGGAAATTCCGGGCGCGGACGACCCGGCGAGCTTTGTCAATTTTCTCTCGACCTTAGCTTCGCAAGCCGCCGCCGCGCTCGGCGCGATTCCGCATCCGGCGACCGGACAACGCACTTTGGATTTGGAAACCGGCAAATACTGGCTCGAAGTTCTGGCAATGATAAAGGAAAAAACGCGCAACAATCTGCATCCGACCGAACAGAAACTTTTCGACGGCATCTTGTCCGATTTAAGAATGCAGTATGTCCAAATCCAGCGCGTCGCCGAAGAAAAACTCAAACAGCAAGCCGCGCAGAAGTTCTCGGCAAACGATATTCTCGGCAAACGATAGTTCATAGAGTTTTAGAGTTCGTAGGGTTTATAGAGTGTGAAGAATTGCCTTTACTCTACGAACTCTACGGACTCTAAAAACTCTAAAAACTTATGAAATTGACTTTTCTCGGCACAGGCACATCGACCGGCGTTCCTTCGATTGCCTGCGATTGCGAAACGTGTCGCTCCGACAATCCGAAAGATAAGCGTCTGCGCGTCTCGATTTTGATTGAACACGCGGGCAAAAAGATTCTCGTCGATACTTCGATTGATTTTCGCCAGCAGGCTCTGCGGGCAAAAATCGGTTACTTGGACGCCGTTTTAATTACGCACTGCCACGTTGACCACGTTTTCGGTTTGGACGACATTCGCCCGCTCAATTTTCGTTACGGCGCTCTCGGAATTTTCGCCGACGAAATAGCGTGGAAAGACCTCAGGCGCATTTATCAATACATTTTCCAACCGACGCACACGGGCGGCGGTTTGCCGCAGCTCGTTCCGCACACAATCGAAAAAAACGCGCCGTTCTGCGTCGGCAACGATTTACTCGTTACGCCGCTTGAAGTCATTCACGGCAAACTGCCCGTCATCGCCTATCGCTTCAACGATTTCGCCTACGCGACCGACTTAAATTTCATCTCCCAGGAATCGATGGACGCCCTTCGAGATTTGGACGTTCTGGTTTTAGATTGCGTGCGAATCAAGCCGCACGCCACTCACTTAGGCTTATACGAAGCGCTCGAATACATCGAACGACTCAAACCCAAAAAAGCTTTTTTAACGCATCTGAACCACGACGTTTTATACGACCGCGACTCGCGCCTGCTGCCCGACAACGTGCAGTTTGCTTATGATGAATTGGTTGTTGAAGATTGAGGAAATTAGATTATGAATACTTTCCGGTTTGTTTCAAAAACATTATTTTTATTAGTAATTTTGTTGAGCTTCTCCTGCTCGTCGGCAAATCAAAGTGTTGAAAATCAAAATTTACAAGTAACAAAAGTAGAGCCGCTTGCGCCGATTACATCAGTAATTCAAGAATCGGATTTACCAACAAATATAATTCCAAATCTGACGCCAACTATAGAAGTATATGGAGAAATAACTGACGAAGTTAAATTTCAAGGACGAGATATGTCTCAATATAACAAAGCCGACACTTCCAAATATTATTCATATAAATGTAAAGAAAGAAAAATGCGCGCTTTTATCTGGGAACATTGGAAGAATAAAAAACGCGGCTATATGACAAACAGCTTCGTAGGCATTGACGTATCGAGTGTCGAACATATCTTTGTCAAACTGAACGAGAATGGGAAATGGCAAATTGTTTGGAGACTTGAAAGACATCAAGTTTCAGGAGAGATTGAAAGTTTTATTGATGACTTTGCTGAAATAAATTCTGTTGAACAAGTTGCAGGTAAATCTAATAAAAGTGATTGGAAGCTAGTTTTTAAGGACGAAGAGGAAAAATTATAAAAACTTTATAATTTCCAATCTGTATTTTGTTTTATGAAAATTAAATTCCGACAAGCAACAAGTAAACGAAATTGTATCTGAAATGAAAATTTTTCACGGAACGGAAAACGCCAATATTTCGCGCCCGACGGTTTTAACTCTGGGCGTGTTCGACGGTCTGCATCTCGGTCATCAGCGGATTATGCAGACGGTTGTCGAACGCGCCCGCGCAACCAGAAGCGTGCCGACCGCGATAACTTTCGACCCGCATCCGCGTTCGGTTCTTTACCCGAAGGACGCGCCGCCGCTGCTGCAAACGCTCGACCAGCGGCTCGCCGCGTTTGAAGTTATGGGCATCGAACAGGCGATTGTCATTCGTTTCGACAAAGATTTCGCCGCGCAGGACGCCGAAAAATTTCTGCGCGAAACGGTTGTCGAGCGTTTGCAATCGAAAGAAGTTTATCTCGGCAAAGGTTTCGCGTTCGGCAAAAATCGCGGCGGCAATATCGAATCGCTGAAAAAATTAAGCCGCGAACTCGGCTTCGTCGCCGCCGAAGTTGACGAAGTTACCTTGCGCGGTCAGCGGATTTCGTCGTCGAAAATCCGTCAACTGCTCACGGACGGACTGGTTAATCTCGCCCGAAGAATGCTGGGGCGACCTTACGGCGTCGAAGGTCAAATCGTGCGCGGCGAGCAGCGCGGGCGCACAATCGGTTTTCCGACAGCGAACTTAAAACCGGTTAATCGTGTGATTCCGAAGTTCGGCGTATATGCCACCGCGACTTTAATCGAAAACAAATGGCGGCGCAGCATCACGAACGTCGGCGTGCGCCCGACGTTCGAAGGCGAAAAAGAACCGTCAATCGAAACATACATTTTCGATTACGCGGGCGATTTATACGGCGACGTTCTGCGCGTCCGTTTTCTTCATCGAATAAGAGACGAGCGGAAATTCAATGGAATCGAAGAATTAAAAATGCAGATTGCCGCCGATTCGGAAACGGCGCTCGACTATTTTTCGCACGAAGGCGTCAGAAATATGTTGGAAATCGTTTGATGTTAAAATAAAAAGCGAGGTGAAAATTTATGAACGTCAATGTTTCGGAAAAAGTCGAAAACAGGTTAAAGGAATTGGCAAGTCGCACCGGTCAAAACGCCGAAGATTTCGCGGGCGCTTTGCTCGAAGAAAAAATAGAGGAAGCATTTCAGAACCAGCCGAAAAAGAGGAAACTATCTGAATTTGCCGGAATGTTCTACGGCGGCGACGGAAATACGGCAGAAAATGCCGAAGAAATTTTGATGTCGGAAATAGATAAGTCGAGCGGTTTTGGTAAATAAGAAATGGCGTATTTACTCGATTCCGGTTTTTTATACGCGCAGTTGAACGGGAAAGACAATCATCACGCCGCCGTCGCCGCCGCGTCGAAAATCGCCGAGCGCGAGTCGATTATTTTGCCCGTTCCAGTCATAGCCGAAGTCGCATATTTATTGCAGCGCGATTTGAAAATTGAGACGGTTGCGACATTTTTGGAAAATCTGTCTGATGCCGATTTGATTCTCGAAACGCCGCTTGCCGAAGATTACCGGCGCTCCGCTGAAGTTTTGCGTAAATACGACGACGCGAACATTGATTTTGTCGATGCCGTTATTGTCGCTATTGCCGAGAGATTAAACATCACAAAGATTTTAACGGTTGACCGGCGGCATTTCGGCGCGTTCAAGCCGCGACACTGCCGGGCGTTCGAGATTTTACCGTAAATCGAAGACAAAGCGGAAATTGACGGCGGCATCGAAAATCTTTTCCGTAATTTATAAAAGATTTATTAAAATGAACGAATTAACGAACGAGCAAGGGCTAAAGGTTATAGAAAAGACGGTTGAACCGATATTGGATAACGGAAACGGCGCGAACGGCAGACACGCTTCGGTTGAAGCGAAGCAGTCGCCCGTTTCAAAGCAAATCGCAAACGAACAGCTCGTCGCCGAAGAAAAATTCCTCACCGAAAAGGAAACCGAAGTCGAGCGAAATTATCACGGCATCGGCGGCTATCTGCGGCTTTTTCAAGTGTCGAAAGTTATCGGATTGCTCACGCTTTATCTTTATCTCGACCAGTATGATTTGCATCACGCGCAGCATTTGAAGCAGTCCGACGCCAGAATGCTGACGGCGCGAAGATTGACGTGGCTCGCCGTTCTGGGTGAGAAAGTTCATCAGACGAATCTCGCGTTTTTTCACGATTTTATACTTTTGCTTCGCAAGTTTTTTATCGGCAGCGAGAAAAATAAAGTTGCCAATCAGGAAAAACAAGCGGTCTGGCTCAAAGATAATTTAATAAATTTAGGTCCGACGTTTATCAAAATCGGGCAGTCTTTGGGAACGCGCGCCGACCTTTTGCCGTTGCCGTTTGTCAAAGCGCTGGGAGAATTGCAGGACAACGTGCCGTCGTTTCCGAACGAAATCGCGTTTGCGCGAATCGAAAAGGAATTGGGCAAAAAAATCAATCAGGTCTATGCCGAATTCGATGTCGAACCGATTGCCGCCGCGTCTCTGGGGCAGGTTTACCGCGCCAAAATGTTTACGGGCGAGGAAGTCGCGGTTAAAGTTCAGCGTCCGAATCTGACCGGAATTATCAAAGGCGACATTGAAATTATGCGGAAAATCGCCCGATTTGCCGAGCGGTTTCCGTCGCTCAATGAAAACGCGGATTGGGCGGGAATGCTCCGCGAATTTGACGAAACGGTTCACGAAGAAATGGATTATTCGGCGGAAGGTAAAAACGCAGAACGTTTCCGCGATAGTTTCAAAGACTGGACGAATGTTCACGTTCCGAAAATTTACTGGGACGCGACGACGACGAAGGTTTTGACGATGGAGTTTATCAACGGCGACAAAGTTACCGAACTCGATAAGCTCAACGCGCGCAACGTTTCGCCGGAAAAAGTCAATCGTCTTTTGATTCGCACGTATTTAAAACAGCTTCTCGAAGACGGATTTTTCCACGCCGACCCGCATCCGGGAAATTTGCTGGTGATGCCCGACGGAAGACTCGCATTTTTCGATTTCGGAATGGTCGGACGCATCACGCCGCAATTGCAGTCGAAAATGATTGACGCCTTTTTCCACGTCGTCGCCAAAGACCCGGCGGGAATCGCGCAGGATTTAATCGATTTGGACTTTATGAAGCCCGGCTCGAATGCGGAGATGGTCAAGCCCGTCGTCGAAAAAATGTTCGAGTTTCATTTGAATTTGAAACTCAAAGAAGTCAATTTCAAAGAGCTGACTTACGATTTGGCGGACGTGATGTATGATTATCCGTTTCGCCTGCCGTCGAATTTTACATACATTATGCGCGCGCTGATGACGCTCGAAGGCATCGGCATAATCACCGACCCGGAATTTAATTTCTTTGAGACGGCAAAACCCTACGCCAAAGAATTTATGTTCAAACGCGAAGGCAAGGATTTGCGTAAACTGCTGACCGACAAACTTTTAGGACGCGACGCCGACGGTAAAGTCGATTTGGACAGAACGTGGAAGCTGGCGAAACTGGCGTTCAAAACGGTTTGGAATTCGGGAAACAAAAATTAGAAGCCGTCTCGAAAATACTTTGCGTGCTTTGCGC
>JALZOE010000173.1 GCA_030857325.1 Acidobacteriota bacterium | reverse complement strand
GTTTAGGGTTGCGCCGCCTCCTTTTTCAGCCGCGAAAAGCTCGTTTCTGGTCGGGTCGAAGGTTACGCCGAGAACGATTTCGCCGTCGTGTTCGGCGGCGATTGTAACGCACCAGCACGGATAACCGTGCGCGAAATTCGTCGTGCCGTCGAGCGGGTCGATTATCCATTTCC
This sequence comes from Acidobacteriota bacterium, assembly GCA_030857325.1. Lineage (GTDB taxonomy): Bacteria > Acidobacteriota > Blastocatellia > Pyrinomonadales > Pyrinomonadaceae. Next base: position 5,965 of record JALZOE010000173.1, on the reverse strand, counting down.
AGCTGCTTTCGCCCGCAATAAACGCGGCGGTTTCGCCCGATTCTTCGGCTAAAATCGAATGTTTCGGGTAATGCGATTTTATTCGTTCGATGATGTATCTTTCCGAAGCGAAATCGGCTTCGGTTACGAGATTTATGTCGTCTTTTTTTTGGACGACGACTTTGCGTCCGAACTTTTCGAGCAGTATTTGTCCGGCTTCGCGGGCGGTTTCGATTGCGAAATTTAACATTTAATTTAACTTAAGCTGCCGAATTAAGAAAAGCTGCCCGCGAACGGACGCGAAAAGACACAAAATAAGAATCGAACAATATCAAATTTTTTGTAGTTGTTTTCATTTTAGTAATTTTCGCGCTTTTTCGCGGGCAAATATCTTTACGGTTTAATAATCGGCAATTTGGATTATTTATTTTAAAAACCTGCCGCTCAATTCGAGAAATTCTTCGATTTGCGCGTTCCAGAACGTCCAATCGTGTCTGCCGGGAAGCTGGCGGAATTCGTGCCGGACTTTTTTCTCCAGAAGCAGATTGGAAAATTCGCGGTTTGTGCCGATTAAACCGTCTTCCGTTCCGCAGTCAAGATAAATAAAAGGCAGGTTTTTATTTTTTTCCGCGGGTATTTCGCGGACGATGCGGAAAATGTCGTTGGCTGAGCGCGTCGGCGAATTTTCCGCCGCGTAAACGCTCATAATCGAATCGGTCAAAGTCTTCCAGCCGTTTCCGAGCAGTTTGTCGGTCAAGGACGCGGCTTGCAGCGCGCCGCTGAACGAGCCGACGAGCGCGAATTTTTCCGGGTGTTTTAAGCCGAATTTGATTGAGCCGTAACCGCCCATCGATAAACCGGCGACGGCGCGGCTTTGGCGTTCTTTTTTGGCGCGAAACTTTTTCTCGATTTCGGGAATCAGTTCTTCGACGATATAACTTTCGTATTTGTCGCGTTCGACGGTCGCGCTGTCGGAATACCAGCCGTTATTGCCTTCGGGCATCACGATTATGTAATTGTAATTTTTGGCGTAATCGGTCAATTTCGTTTTGTCCGCCCAATTGTCGAAATGTCCGGTCAAACCGTGAAGCAGATAAATTGTCGGGTAAAAAGTTTTCTCGTCGGCGGTTTGATAATCAACCGGCAGAACGACGCGATACGGCATTTGCCGATTCATCAGTTTGCTGTCGAGGCTGAAATCCTGTGTATTTGTTTTGTAAACGGAAGATTTCGTATCTTCAATCGTTTTTCGGCTCGGCTGCTGTCCGTTTACGGAAAACGGCAGAGAAACCCCCAGAATCAGCCACAACAAATGTTTGAGAAATTCTTTTTTTATTAAATTCATATTTCCTGATTGTCGATTACTTGAACACGCGCCCGAACCAGCCGCTGTCCTGTTCTTTGTTTACAACCTGCGCCAGTTCTCCGGCGTCGAGCCAGACGCCGTGACAGCCGTCGCACACATCCATTTTGATGTTTTCGTAATCGGTTTCAATTAGTTTGCCGTCGCATTTCGGACAATTGAGTTCGCTCGCGTTTTTCGATTCTCCCGCTAATTTCGATTTCATTTTTTCTATTAGTTCCTGTTCCTGACGGCGAAAATACTCGTTTTCCAAAGCCCGCCCGCGGTCGTCGAGTTCTATTGACATAATTTTTTTCTCCTTAAATTTGTTCGTTGAAATTTTGAATCTACAAAAAAAATAGCAAACAAACGGTTATCTTCCAAATAACCGTTTGTAAAAATTAAAGGTCGATGAATTGTAAATTTAACTTATTCTGAAGTTTCGGTTGTGTGAATCGAGCGGACGCGGTGGCGGGCTTTTTTGGCGCGGCGAATCGGATTACGGCGTTTAAGATTTGTTCCCGCCCAAGTCGAAACCTGCTTTAACGGATGCCATTCGAAACTTTCGAGCGGCAGAACTTCGCTCGAAGCGTCTTTTAATTTCAATGTTCCGAACGCCACGAAAAATATCAGCGCGTTAAAGATAAAACCCGCCAAAACAACCAATTCGCCCGGCACAAGTCCAACCGAAGCGCGCTGAAAAAACAAATCCAGTAAATTAACTTTCGGGTCGGTGGCGACAATCGGAAAAGGGTGAATATAAATTTTCAGCGTCCAGCTTAAAGCCAGAAGAACGAAAATCCAGATGTAATTGCTGCGCAGGCGTCTGCCGACCGCTTCCCATTCGCTGATTGTAAAATGCGGCGTAATCAAATCAGCCGAAATATGTTCCGCCCATTCCTTGTCCGGCGGAATCGCCTGATGCGAGAGCATCGGCGCGAAATATCCGGTTTCCAAAACGCGCACGCGATTTGCCCAGACTTCATAATAACGATAGCGGCGCGCTTCCATAAACAGAAAAATCGAGACGAGAATCGAGTTTATCGGAATGGCGAAATGCGGGTTGTCGGGCGAGCTGAAAACGAATGAAAGCGTCGCACCCGCCGTAATGACAGCCCAGTTTGTCGTCGCGTCCAATCGGCTGCGCCAGACATTCGAGCGCTGAACTTCGCCGCGGTAAAAATGAACGAGCGCTGTATTAAATTCGGCGGGCGCGAGTTTTTGCGGCAGTGAAAGCGGCGTGTTTTTAGGTTTTTGACTGCGCGCGCGAACTTCTTCGGCAAGCGATAAAAAATCTGAATTTCCGTCTTCGGCGGCTGTTTTTTCTTCGGCGGATTCGGAAACGAAATTTCTGTCAAACCGAACTTGGTTTTTCATAACTTTTTGGCGAGATAATAAAAAAGCGGCGAGCAATTACCAACTACAATTTTTATCACCTTGACGGTTTTGATGCAAGAAAATCAAAAACAGCGGTCAGCATTCAGCTTTCAGTAATCAGTTTTCGGCAGTTGGTAATCGAGTAAAGCCGCTAACCTCCTAATTGTATTAAAAAAAATCCAAAAATTGACCGCTGACCGCTGACCGCTATTCTAACTTGACAGCCGAATATCATAAACTTATATTTTCTGTTTGCCTTTTGCCTGCGCTAAAATATTTTCGATGTTTGAAACTGACGAATTTTGGATGAAAACGGCGTTGTCCGCCGCCGCAAAAGCCGGTGAGATTGACGAAGTTCCGGTCGGGGCGTGTTTAATAGATAAAGACGGCAAATTGCTGGCGACAGCCGGAAACCGGACGATTACGTCGAGCGACCCGACGGCGCACGCGGAAATATTGGTTCTCCGCGCGGCGGCGGCTGAAATCGGCAATTATCGGTTGACTGATACGATTCTTTATACGACTATTGAACCGTGCGCGATGTGCGCCGGAGCATTGGTCAACGCCCGAATCAAACGACTTGTTTTCGGCGCGTTTGACGAAAGATTCGGAGCGGTCGAAAGTGTTTTTCGGCTCTGCGATTCCGGTTCTTTGAATCATCGAATAGAAATTACGCGAGGCGTTTTAGCCGACGAATGCAAAAAACTGATGCAGGATTTTTTTCGTCGAAAACGTCAAATATGTATAACGGAAAACGAAAAAGGAAAAATGTAAGCAGATTTTCAAATTTTCCGTTTCCCATTATTTTGCGGAGAGGTCGCATAGTGGCTTAGTGCACCGGTCTCGAAAATCGGAGTGCCGGAAACGGCACCGTGGGTTCAAATCCCACCCTCTCCGCCAGATTAGATTTTTGATTTGAAGGCAAACTCGTAATTTTTAATTCGTAATTATATTTTTGGAAAGGTGCAAGAGCGGTTGAATTGGCTACATTGGAAATGTAGTGAACTCCAAAAGGGTTCCGTGGGTTCGAATCCCACCCTTTCCGCCATCGAAAGGATAAAGGATAAAGGATAAATTTTTTGTATTTTAATTTTGTCTTTTATTCCTTGATTTATGGCTTCAGGCTCCGCACAAGGTTTGAGTTGTGAACTCCGCTAGACGAGGAATCGAGCAACGGCAGCGATTTCAGCTTGTGTTGCGGTTAAGTCTGAAGCCTCCATTTTATAAAAAAACTCGAAGTCGATAAAATTATCGACTTCGAGTTTTTTTTGGTGTTTTTTTTTTCGTATTTTTCGCGTGTTTCGCGGACAAATTTCTTAACTGTTAATCCGGGTTAAATATTCGGAATCCAGAAAATTCGTTCGTCGTCCGTTATTTTTTTCAAACCGAGACGGCTTAATTCATTTTCCGCTCTGCCGAGAAAGGTAAAATGCGGCAAATCCGAAACGACGGTTTGAACCCAGCCGTGTTTTGCCAGAATTTCCCGCACTCGTTTGTCGTCGTATTCGGCAACGTCGAACGCGAGCATCGAAAGATGCTGCGAAGCGCCGGGCGGCGCTACCGAATAAATGATTGATTTGGACAAATCCTTGCTGAAAAATATTCCTTTTTTTTCGAGCTTGAAAATTTCCGGCACTTGCCCGAACGCCGAAAGCGCGCGAATTTTTTCGGCTTTCGCTTCGGTTATTTTTCCTTCCTTGACCCAGTATATTAACGCCGGATTAACGCGGCTCGCCCATAACTGTGCGGTGTCGGCGTAGCTTCGGCGCGCCGCGTCGTCGCCGCGCGGCGTAATCGTCAAATCGTTTCGTTCGGCTTCGGCAACTGCGTTTTTCAGATTTTCCATCGCCGCCGTTTGCAGTTCAATTTGAAAACCGCCGACAATCGCCGTTTCTTTCGCAACGCCAGCCTGAAACTCTAAAACTTCCGCTTCATTTTTGAAAATAATCTGTTTCGGCGGAATCGCGCCGTTTCCCGCCGCGAACAGCGCGCCGTATTCTTCAACCAACTTTTTCCCTACATTGTCGGACGGCATTCTAAATTCCGTCGTCAAATTCGCTCTGAATGCACGAATTAAATTTGTTTTGCTCATCGATCTTTAAGCCGTTTCGGAAAATAAATAGTATTTTTTTAAGAAATCTCTTGTCGAAGTTATAATATCAGCCTAAAATGCTTTTGATGAAACGAATTATTTCAAATTTGAGAAACGCTTTCGCAATCATTTATTTGCTGTTGATTCATTTGTTTGCTGCCCTTTTCATTTACGAAAACGCGCTTAAAAAATATTTCGTTACCGATTCGGTTCAAAATCAAAACGTTCAAGACCCGACCGAAAAAGTCGGCGTGCCGACGCCTTTGCCGATTCCGTCAATCGTACCCGAAGAAACCGCGCAGCCCGAGCAAAGTACCGGTCAAACTGCGGAAAACTCTAATTCCGTTCCGCTCGCCATAGTCGTTCCCAATTCCTCCGGCAAGATTATGATTCCCGTCTTCGGAATCAAACGCGGGCAGATAGCCGACACTTTTAATGACGCGCGTTCTTCCGGGCGCGTTCATAACGCCAACGATATAATGGCGCCCGGCGGCACGCCGGTCGTCGCGGCGGTTGACGGCGAAATCGCCAAATTTTTCGACAGCGAACGCGGCGGAATCACGATTTACCAATACAGCCCCGATAAACGTATGGTTTATTACTACGCTCACCTGCAAAGGCGCGCCGACAATCTCAGAGAACGCGATTTTGTCAGACAGGGAACAATTATCGGCTATGTCGGCGATTCGGGAAATTCGGGCGCGGGAAATTATCATCTGCATTTTTCGATTACCGTTTTAGACGACTCGAAAAATATCTTTAAAGGCACGGAAATCAACCCGTATCCGCTGCTCAAAGACGGCATCGAGGCTCAATAGATTCGTTGTCCGCGTTAATCGAAACCTGACTTTTTATAATTTTTTATAAAGGCATAATTATTGCTTTGTCTCGAACGAAGTATATTAAAACTGCATCAAAATAATGCAGCAAGTTTAGGGAGTTTTTTCAATGAAATTTCAGTTCGAGAAGTCAGGTTTTAACAAAATAATTTATTTTTTTTCATTCGCGTTAATTCTATTTACATTCGCCTGTGAAGCGCCTCAGACGACAATTACGACAAATCAAACCGTTGCCAATAACGCGCCGGTTTCCAACACTTCGACAGCGACCGCTCAAGCAAACCGCGCCGGCAGCGCGACACTGCCGGTTACGCTGCCGGTTTTGGACGCAATGTT
>JALZOE010000172.1 GCA_030857325.1 Acidobacteriota bacterium | reverse complement strand
AACTTATTTTGCCGGCGAACGCGCCCGCGCCGCTTTCGCCGGATGCGCGGCGCATTCGATGATTCCGCTTGAAATGCTGCCGAGCGCGGCTTTCGGTTTGGTGTTGAACATTTCCGTCCATTCCGTTGGCTGGGGGTTCCCGCGCGGCGGAACGCAAAAACTGACCGACGCGCTCGCCGCTTATTTTTCCTCGCTCGGCGGCGAAATCAAAACAAATGAGCGGGTCGAAAATCTGGACGATTTGCCGCCCGCGAAAATAATTTTATGCGATTTAACGCCGCGCCAAATCTTAAAAATCGCCGGACATCGCCTTCCCGCCGGTTACAAGCGAAGACTCGAAAAATATAAATACGGCGCGGGCGCGTTCAAAATGGATTTCGCTTTGTCCGACCCGATTCCGTGGAAATCAAAAGAATGTTCTTCGGCGGCAACCGTTCATCTCGGCGGCACATTCGACGAAATCGCCAACGGCGAACGAAAAATCCGGCGCGGCGAAACTGCGGAAAAACCGTTCGTTTTGCTGGCGCAGCAAAGTTTGTTTGACGCATCACGCGCTCCGGCTGGCAAACACACGGCGTGGGCTTACTGCCACGTTCCGCACGGCTCGAACTCGGATATGACGGAGGCGATTGAAAATCAAATCGAACGCTTCGCGCCCGGTTTCCGCGACTCGATTACGGCAAAAAACGTTTTGTCGCCCGCCGATTTGGAACGTCGCAACGCTAATCTCGTGGGCGGGGACATTAACGGCGGCGCGGGAATTTTGAGCCAGTTTTTCACACGCCCGGTTCTCAGCCTAAATCCGTATCGAACGCCGGTGCGCGGTCTTTACATCTGTTCGTCTTCGACTCCGCCGGGCGGCGGCGTTCACGGAATGTGCGGCTTCCACGCGGCGCGGGTCGCTCTGGCTGATTTGAAAATTGGGATTTCCGCCCAAATCAACCAAAACTATCGGTTTGGGCGGAAATCCCCAATTTAGGGTTAGCCTAAAATTTTCAAAGTCAACCAGTCTGTAATTATAAAACATAAAATTTCATCTTATAAAATAAACAATCGTTTCAATTTGCATTTATCTGCGGTTGAAATTGATATTTAACAAATTCTTGGAAGCTGCTCGCCGAGTTGTAAATCAACAACGCGAGTGCCGCCGATGCCGGTTTTAGCAACAACCATTCCGGCGTGTTCCGCAACGACTTCGCCGATGATTTCCGCTTTTTTGCCAAAGTCATTTTTACGCATATTTTCGAGCATTTCGTCGGCAAATTCCCCGGGCAGAATCGCCACGAGTTTGCCTTCATTGGCGACGTAAAGCGGGTCGAGTCCGAGCATTTCGCACGCCGAGCGCACAATGCGCGGAACGGGCAAACTGTTTTCCTGAAGACGAATTCCGACGTTTGAAGACTTGGCGATTTCATTTAAAACCGAAGCCACGCCGCCGCGCGTCGCGTCGCGCAAAACGTGAATTTCTTTTGTCACGGCAAGCATTTCCGCAACTAAATTATGCAGCGGAGCGCAATCCGAGAAAATCGGCGCGTCAAATTCCAAGCCTTCGCGGACGCTCATAATCGCGATTCCGTGCAGACCGATTTCGCCTGAAACAATAACGACATCGCCCGCTTGCGCCATATTCGGCGCGATGTTCACGCCTTCGGGAATGATGCCGATGCCGCTCGTGTTGATAAAAACGCCGTCGCCTTTGCCGCGCTCGACAACTTTCGTGTCGCCTGTAACGACGCGCACATTCGCAGCGAGCGCGGCACGACTCATCGAACCCACAATTCTGCCGAGATTTTCCATCTCGAAACCTTCTTCGATGATAAAACCCGCGCTCAAAAACAGGGGCTTCGCGCCGCTCATCGCCACGTCGTTGACCGTGCCGTTGATTGCCAAATCGCCGATGTTGCCGCCGGGAAAAAATAGCGGATTGACGACGAAGGAATCGGTGGAATAGGCGAGGCGTGTGCCGTTTTGCAAAATTCCATTCAAATCGAGCGTCGCCGCGTCGCCCAATTTTTCGAGCGTTTCATTCGAGAAGGCGGGCAGAAAAAGATTTTCGATTAGCTCGTTCGAGAGTTTGCCGCCGCCGCCGTGTCCGAGAACGATTTTCGGATAATCACGCAGCGGCAAAGGGCAAGTCCAACCATTAAAATCTAATTCGTTCATAAAAGAGTTTGGCGGAGAATTTTATAATCGGTTTGCCGTGTAGTTTTGGTCCAACAAATCGCGCACCGCCCGACGCACTAAATCGGTTGTCAGTCCATAAACCAAATGCGATGAAAGAGCGTAAGCGTGGGTCGAAAGCGGATATTCGGTCGCCGGTTTTGCAAGTCCGAGCGCGGGAACGACAACATCGTCAGCCACCAGCCAAACCGCCGCGCCGAATGGAATTCCCAAACCGATTGTCGTCATGGGCGCAATCTCGGAAGCGATGCCGTAAATCAAACCCGACGTTGCGCCCATCGCGTAATGCATCGCTTCGCCCGCCGGTTCTTTTTCGCTTTTTGTCAATTTATGGTCAAACACCACTTCGGAAATTTCTTCGGCGGCTTTGACGGTTGCCGGGTCTTCCTCTTTCTTTTTCGATTTTTTTTCTTCTTCCGCAAGCGAACTCAAAAATGCTTGAAATCCGCCCATCACAACCGTCGCCACGATTCCGCCGACGAGTCCGGCAACCGCGCCCTTGACCACATCAATTGTTTCTATTTTTTCCATATAATCTCCCTTTTTCGTTTTTTTTGAATTGCGGCTCTCCGCTAACTTTGGCTGACGGTTTCACGACCGCTTGCGCTGACCGCGCCGGCTTCGATGTAAATATGCTTGATGTCCGGGTATTCGCGGCGAATGTTTTTTTCCAAACGATCCACCGCTTCATTCACTTCCAGTGCCGACAATTTTTTGTCAAATTCAATATCCACCGTGAGCAATATCGTCTTCGGACCGAAATACATCGTCAGCGGATTCATCACCTTTTTTACTCCCGCGTCCGCTTCCGCCAGTTTTCGGATATTCTCCAATGTTTCGGGGTCAGTGCCTTCGCCGACCAACAATCCTTTGCTTTCGTAAGCTAATAATACCGCCACCGATGCCAGCATTACGCCAATTAAGACCGATGCTGCGCCGTCTAGATAAGGATTATTGAAATAATGCGCCAGAAAAATTCCCAGAAAGGCGAATATCAATCCAGACATCGCCGCGGCATCTTCAAACAGCACCGTAAAAGTCGTCGGGTCTTTGCTGGTTTTAATCGCCTGCCAGAAGTTTTCTTCTTCTCCCTTGAGGTCTTGGAACGCTCGAAAGGCGATGACGAGGACAAAGCCCTCAAAGACTAATGCCAAACCCAGCACAATGTAGCTCCAAAACGGGTCTTCCAGAGGGCTTGGGTCAATCAAGTGAAGAATGCCTTCGTAAATAGAAATGCCGCCGCCCAAACCGAAAATGAGAACCGCGACAATCAAGCTCCAAAAATACAATTCCTTGCCGTAACCAAACGGATGCGAGGCATCGGCGGGCTGTTTGCTCTTGTGGATGCCCAGCAATAATAATCCGCCGTTGCCCGTATCCACGAGCGAATGAATGCCTTCCGAGAGCATCGCGGAACTGCCGGTGAATGCCGCCGCCGCAAATTTCATAATCGCAATCGCTAAGTTTCCGCCAATCGCCGCATATATCGCTATCGTTGATTTTGACGCCATAAAAACTATTCCGGGAAATTTCACGCCGAACGCTATGCGATTTTCGACAATCGCCCGAACCGACAGTTAAGTTTGAGCCGACGCGAGCATTAAAGTTTTTGCCGCCTCTGACGGTATTTCCACAAAAACAAAATACGCCGCCGGATATAGATAATCCTCGCCGGTTTCATCAATCACCCGGATATAATCGCTTCTTGCCGCCGACTCATCAGGCAAAACTTGATAGACGGTTCTGACCTTCAAATCATCAAGATAATCGGAATTATTGATGCAAATCGCAAATCGCGGATTTGAGTTTTCGGTTTTCATAATCCTTTAATCCAAGTATCGTTTGATTTTCATTCTGACTTTGCCGATACCGTGCGCCTCATACCAGTGAACTTCGGCAAAGCGTATCGTGCCGTCGGAAAGACGAACATCGACAACACCTTTTCGCTTTCGCCAGCGACCGCGACCAAAACGCGCCCGCAACTCAGGCAATTCACGGATTGAGCTGCCGACAGCAATCGTTTCCGTTTCGGTAATCTGCCCGATAATCTCAAAATCTTCCGCCATTCGATTTTATCGGAAAAATTCAAATTACGCCGAACGCTGTGCGATTTGCGCCAGCCGCCCGTAATTATAATAAGCCGCACACGCGCCTTCGCTCGAAACCATCGTCGCGCCGAGCGGTTTGCGCGGCGTGCAGTTTTTCCCGAAGCATTCGCATTCGTGCGGTTTTATCATTCCCTGCAAAACTTCGCCGCTTCGACAGAGAGGCGATTCGACGGTTTTTATTCCGCCGACTTCAAATTTCACTTCGGCATCGAAGGCGCGGTATTTTTCGTTCAAACGCCAACCGCTGTTTGGAATAATGCCGATGCCGCGCCACGCGCTGTCGGTAGTTTTGAAAACTTCCGTCAACATCGTTTGCGCGGGAATGTTTCCGTCGAAATTAACGACTCTTTTGTAACCGTTTTCGATTTCCGCGCGTCCGCTTTCGAGCTGCACGACGACACGGCGAATGCCTTCCAAAACGTCAACCGGCTCAAAACCGGTAACGACAATAGGAACTTTATATTTTTCGACGAGCGGCGGATATTGCGCGTAGCCCATCACCGAACAGACGTGACCGGCGGCGAGAAAACCTTGCACACGATTGGTCGGCGATTCCATAATCGCGGCAATCGCGGGCGGCACGAGAACGTGCGAAACGAGCATTGAAAAGTTTGTTAAATTTTGCTGTTTTGCCTGGAAAACCGCCATCGCATTGGCGGGCGCGGTCGTTTCAAAACCGATGCCGAAAAAGACGACTTCCTTTTCGGGATTATCTTTGGCGATTTTCAGCGCGTCGAGCGGCGAATAAACCGTGCGGACATCGCCGCCTTCGCTTTTGACGCGAAACAAATCTTTCTCGCTTCCGGGAACGCGCAGCATATCGCCGAACGAACAGAAAATCACATTCGGCATCGCCGCAATCGCCAGAGCCTTGTCAATCATATCGAGCGGCGTGACGCAGACCGGACAGCCCGGACCGTGAATCAATTCGATTTCTTCGGGCAAAAGCTGGTCAATGCCGTGCCGGATAATCGAATGCGTCTGACCGCCGCAAACTTCCATAATCGCCCACGGGCGCGTCGTCACGGCGCGAATCTCAGATAAAATATTGTTTGCCAGTTCCGGGTCACGAAACTCTTGCAGGTATTTCATCACTTTCTCCTTCTAAGGCTAACCCAAGTTCTTCTTCCAAAAAACCCATATTGCGAAATAATTCGAGCGATTCGAGCGCCGATTTTTCGTCCAATTTCTCAATCGCAAAGCCGACGTGAACGAGCGCGTATTCGCCGATTTGAATGTCGGGAATGTATGCCAGACAAATGTTTTTCGTGATGCCGTCGAAATCCATTTTGCCCATCAGCATTCCATTGGTTTCAAATCGTTCGATTACTTTTCCTGGAACTGCTAAACACATAATTTTTGGTTTTTGTTTTATTAATTGTAAAAAGAAATTTTCTGACGCTTGAACAACACCTTGATTTGAATTTGCGTGCGCCTCAACATCCCAAATATTCCACGCGAAACTTAACTTCACCCTCAGCTATCTTGATACCATTTTTTAGCTTAACGAGCTTGCCTTTCAGCACAGCTTGTTTCCTGCGCGCTTTGGACATAATTCCGCCTTTCAAAAAATTTCCCTCGAATCTATATTCAAAATCTTCTTCAGAATCAGGAACGGCGGTAAAAGTCAGCCTCTTTTTGGTTGCCAAACCTGTAACGGTATATTGACCGTTATAAGTTTCGTCGGAATACGTCTGAAAACTAGCGTAACCCGGAGTTTTTCCTTCTGCATCTACTGAAAGTTGAAAGCTGTCAAATTCACGAAAACCTTTCGGTTTGCGCCCAAGCACAAAGTAACTGCCGCGCGGGTTAAATTCTTTAGGGTCATAATCAAGAGTAAATTCCGGCACGCCCTGTTTG
>JALZOE010000015.1 GCA_030857325.1 Acidobacteriota bacterium | reverse complement strand
ATGCGGCGATGTGGCAAATCAGACGAACGCCGTGGGGTTTTGAATCGGGCGGCGCGGGCAGCTCGATTTATAAATCGACGGACGGCGGCGATTCGTGGACGGAAATTTCCCGGAACAAAGGTTTGCCTGCCGGAACGCTCGGCAAAATCGGCATTACGGTTTCGCCCGTCAACACGAATCGCGTGTGGGCGATGGTCGAAGCCAAAGAAGGCGGGCTTTACCGCTCGGACGACGGCGGCGAAAACTGGCAGCGCACGAGCAATAATCCGCAGATTTTACAGCGTCCGTGGTATTACCACCGCGTTTACGCCGACACACAGAACGAAGATACGGTTTATGTTTTGAACGTCGGTTTTCACAAATCAGCCGACGGCGGACGCACTTTTACAAACATCGGCGTGCCGCATTCGGACAATCACGATTTGTGGATTGCGCCGAACGATTCAAACCGAATGATAAACGGCAACGACGGCGGCGCGAACGTCTCGACTAACGGCGGCAAATCGTGGACGGAACAAGACCAGCCGACCGCGCAGTTTTACCGCGTCGCGCTCGACCAGGATTTTCCGTATAACATTTACGGCGCGCAGCAGGATAATTCGACCGTCAAAATCGCTTCGCGGTCAAATGATTCTGCGATTACCGAACGCGATTGGTATGACGTGGGCGGCGGCGAATCCGGCTGGATTGCTCCGCATCCGAAAAATTCCGACATCGTTTTCGCCGGAAGTTACGGCGGTTATTTGACCCGCTACGACCACAAAACCAGACAGCAAAAAGATGTCAACGTTTACCCGGAAAATCCGATGGGCGCGGGCGCGGAAGCGCAGAAATATCGTTTTCAGTGGAATTATCCGATTCTTTTTTCGCCGCACCAGAGAGACGGCGTTTATCCGCTCTACGCGGCGGGAAACATTCTTTTCCGCTCGATGGACGAAGGCAATTCGTGGCAGGCGATTTCGCCGGATTTGACGCGCAACGACAAGTCAAAGCAGGTTTCGACCGGCGGCGAGATTACCAAAGACAACACGAGCGTCGAATATTACAACACGATTTTCACCGTCGCCGAATCTACCGTTACGCCGGGCGTCATTTGGGCTGGTTCGGACGACGGACTCGTTCACATCTCACGCGACAACGGCGGAAAATGGGAAAACGTAACGCCTAAGGACGCGCCCGAATGGATTCAAATCAACGCGATTGACGCTTCGCCGTTTGACGCCGGAACAGCGTATGCAGCCGCGACCGCTTATAAAACGGACGATTACAAACCTTACATTTACAAAACAAATGATTACGGCAAATCGTGGAAAAAAATCGTAACCGGAATTCCGAACGACGCTTTTACGCGCGTCGTCCGCGAAGACCCGAACCGCAAAGGTTATCTTTTCGCCGGAACGGAAACCGGAATTTATCATTCGCACGACGACGGCGCAACGTGGCAGTCGGCGCAGTTGAATCTGCCAATTGTTCCCATTACGGATTTAGCGTTTCACAAACGCGAAAAGGATTTGGTCGTCGCCACGCAGGGACGTTCCTTTTACGTTCTGGACAATCTGCCGGTTTTATACAATCTCGCCGAGGCGCAGCGCGCGAGCGCTTATCTTTTCAAACCCGAAGACGCTCACCGGCAAGCAGGCGGCGGCGGTTTTTCCCTGCCGAAAACGGCGACAATCGGCGCGAATCCGCCGAACGGCGCGGTCGTCAATTATTATTTAAAGACCAGACCGGCGAAAGAAATCACGCTTGAATTTCTCGACTCAAACGGCAAAACGATTCGCAAATTCACCGGCAAACCGCCAACCGAGGGCGAACAGCCGCAGCCGCAGGCACGCGGCGGTGAGCCGAATCTGCCGACCGAAATCGGCTTGAATCAATTTGTCTGGAATTACCGCTTGCCGGGCGCGACGAATATTCCCGGATTAATTCTCTGGGGCGGAAGTCTGGCAGGCGCGCGCTCTGCGCCGGGAAATTATCAGGTTCGCCTGAGCGTTGACGGAAAAGCCGTTTCGACCGAAAAGTTCACGGTCAAAGCCGACCCCAGATTGACGACGACGCAGGAAGATTTTCAGAAACAATTCGATTTAATGTCGAAAATAAACGGCAAGCTAACCGAAACGCACGACGCAATTATTGAAATCCGCGACGTTCGCAAACAGTTTGAGGATTTGTCGGCGCGCCTGAAATCGCCGGAACAAAAGGATTTGAAGGACAAAGCGGCGGAAATCTCGAAAAATCTGACGACGGTCGAAGAAGAATTGATTCAGACGCGAATCAAAAGCAGTCAGGACGCGCTCAATTACCCGATTCGGCTCAACAACAAACTCGCCGCGCTCGCCTCGGCAGTTGACAGCGCCGACAGCGCACCGACGCGGCAGTCCTACGATGTTTACAACGACTTGAGCGCTAAAATTGACGCGCAGTTGGCGCGACTTGCGGCAATTAAATCAAACGACATCGCGGCATTTAACAGGGCGTTTGCCGATAAAAATCTGCCGGTAATTGTGCCGCGCGGTAAATAACAAAGTTTAATCCAAGTCTGCAAAAAGCCGTTCGAGAATCTTTTGAATTCTCAAACGGCTTTTTATAAATCATATCAATACTTATTTTGCCGCTGCTTCTAATTCTCTTAATAAATCGTCCGGCGTCCAATCGTTTCCCGGAAAAACTTTGCTTACTTTGCCGTCGGGCGCGATTACGAATGTAACCAGCGAGTGATTTATCAGAGTTTTATTGGCGGCATCGGTTTCGTATTGCAAGCCGAAATAATTCGCCACGTTTTTTACTTCCGCGTCCGTTCCGGTCGCCAGTTGCCAGACGGTAAAATCGGGCGCGGCGTTTTTGCCTAAGTAGCCGAGGCCGTATTCTTTTAATTTCTGCGGCGTGTCGGTCGCCGGGTCGAAGGAAATGCTTAACAATCGGATTTTATCCTTTAATTCCGGCGAGTTCTGCAAACGCCTTGCGGTATCGCTGAAATTTTCCGACATTAAAATACAGTATTCCGGCAGCGGGCAGCGCGAGTAAATAAACGTGATTGCCAGTGATTTGCCGCGAAAATCCTTTAACGTGATTCGTTTGCCGTCTTGATTGAGAAGCGAGAAATCGGAAATTTCCCTGCCGACCTGAGCAAAGTTTTCATTGACGGGCAATGCGGGCTGATTTGCGTTCGGCGCGGCGGAAACGGCGAAATTTTCCAGCCAGTAACCGTCCGTATCGACGACTAAATCGGCGCTGAGGTCGGCGTCTTTCGTCAAATCGTCCAAAATATAATCGTCATTGACCGGAAAAGGCATCGTCATCGCTTCCATAAAACCGGGAATTTTTTCGTGCGCGACGACTATCTCTTTTTTGGCTTTATCGACTGAGACGATTTTTCCCTTGAGCGCGTAAAGTTTAGCGTCCGGCGAAGCGATTCGTTTCGGAGACGGTGATTTTCCGCAAGCCGAAAAAAGTAAAACCGAAAATAAAATTAAAATAAGATAACGCATATCGACAATTCTGCACAAAAAGAAATGTGAAAACAAACGGCGTGATTATTTATTAAAGCATCGGAGATTTTAAGAATTTCTAATAAATTGCCGACAATAATATGAGTTACGCAGTTAGCATTCAATTTTTTTGCGTGAAATTATTTCACTTTCAATTTTTCATCATAAAACATCCGGTAAACGCGATAATTCGCCAGCACTTTATAGACGTAATCTTTCGACTGCGTGAAGGCGATTTCGGGAACGTAGCGGTCGGCGTCCATCGAATTGGCGCGCGCCAGCCAGCGCGTCATATTGTCTTCGCCGCCGTTGTAGCTTGCCGAAACCGCCTGCGGCTGATTGGGAAATATCTTAAATAAATCCGACAAATACTGCGCGCCGAACAAAATCGCCGTCGGCGGATTGTAAAGCTCGTCCTGTTTGAAATCGGTTTTTCCGAGACCCGCCGCCAGTTTGTCGGCGGTCGTCGAGATAAACTGCATCAGCCCGCGCGCCGCCGCGTTCGATTTGACATCGGCGCGGTAACGCGATTCCTGCCGCATAATCGCGAGCATAAAACGCGCATCGACATTTCGCTCCGGCGCGTATTTCAGCAGCGAATCGATATACGGCGCGGGATAAAGAAGCTCGATTTGGTCGCGCGGAATCAGTTCGATTTGATAATCGGCGGGAACACCGCGCCACAGCGGTTCGGCGAAAGCGACGGCACGATTCGCCGCGTCGCCGCGTTTATAGAAAACGGCTAACGTGTAAGCGAAATCCGATTTTAAATTTTGATTTTCGTCCTTTGTCCTTTGTCCTTTGTCCTTTGCCGATTGCTCATCGCGTTCCAACTCCGGCGCGCCTTCGTCATAAAGTCCCAAAAACAAGAGTTCGTCGGCTAAAATCTGGTGATGATTTCGATTTTGAGTCTCGCGCTTTTCCTGCAAAACTTCCCTTCGTCCGAGGTCGAGCAGCTTAAAGGTCGGAATTTCATAATCGGAAAGCTGTGCGTAAGATTTTTTAAGTATTTCTAAATATTTATTGTCGTTCGTCAATCGGTAAAGCGGCTGGTAAATCTTTATTTCGTCTTCGGGCGAGAGATTTATCGTATTCAGGTTAAGAGATTCCTTTTTACTTTGAATAAAAGTATCGGTTTTTTTGTCGTTTGCCATTGCCCGCAATCTTTCGGTTGCGCGCCAGCCGTAATATTCGCTGCGCCCGTCGGGAATCGAGAGATAAACGTCAATCGCTTCGGCGAATCGGTTGAGATTCTCTAGTGCAACGCCGCGCAGAAAATCGACTTCGGCTCGATTTGTGCCGCCGGGAACGCGCGCGCCGCCCAAATCGCCGAAATTCTGCAAATTATTTAAATCGCCGAGCGCGCTCTGCCAGTCGCCGAGCGAAATACGAATGCGCGCCTGCGCGAACAGCGCGAGAGCTTCGGGAAGTTTGCCTTTGAATGTTTCCCTGGTTTTCGTCGTCCAATTAAGCGCGTTTCCGTCTTCGCCATTGTCGCGCAAAACGTCGATGATATTTAAATATGCGCGGTCGAGATTATCGGCGTCCGGGTATTTTTCGATAAAAGTCTGATAGCGCGCAACGGCGACTTTCGGTTTACTGACACGCGCGTAAGCCGACGCCGCCTGGCTCAAAGCGTCTCTGGCAACCGGATGTTCGGGCAGTTCGGCTAACACACGTTCAAACCAGATTATCGCTTCGTTGAAATTTCTCTCCTGAACAAAACTGCGCCCGGTTTGATAAAGCGCGTCCGGCACATAACCGCTCGCCGGATGGCGTTCGACAATCGCCTGAAAATGCAGACGCGCCGCCGGAAAATCGCGGTTGAACTGGTAAATCGAAGCGCGCCGAAAATGTTCGTTATCGGGCATTTGCGCGGCGGTTTTGCCGAAATTTTTCGCGCCGCCGTCGAGCCGGTCGAGCGCTCTCGCGGCGGTCAAAGCAAAATCGTCGGGCTGCGCCGGATTCGGCAGATTGTTAATCAGCCGTGTAAAAATTTCGCGGGCTTCCCTATTTTTGCCGTTCTGCAAATAAGCCTGACCGAGCAACGCCGAAATTTCGCGTGTTTTCGGATTGCGGTTATCGGTTGCCGGTTGTCGATTAGTATCTTTTGTATTTTCCGACGACTGACCGCTGACAACCGACAACTGACGATTCAGCATCTGAATCGCCGCGCCGAAATCCCTGCTTTCAAAATAGCTTCGCGCCATTCGCGCGTTTGCCGCGCCGGTTAATAAACTTTCCGGCGCGAGCGCGAGAAGCTGGCGCAAATAAATTCTTTCGAGCATTAAATTTCCCGAACCGCGCCCGATTTGCGACAGATGCCACAGCGCGTATTCGGTTAAAACGGAATTTCGATTGACGACCGCCTGATAATCCGCCATCGCCCTGGCAAAATCGCCGCTTTTTTCCGCGGAGCGCGCCCGCAGGTAATCGTAATTATTCAGCTCAAAGATTTTTTTGTCGCGGCTTTCAAGATTTGTCAGTTCGCTCGACGCCGTTCGGTAATCTTTATTTTCGACGGCAGAGCGGATTTTTGAACTGGTTTCCGTTAAAGTTTGGGCGGATGAGTTTCCCGCAAAGGCGCAAAACGCGCAGAGTAAAGCTAAGTAATACAGAAAATTTTTCGAGCGGCTGTCTGCGCGTTGCGAAAAGCGTATTTCCGTAAAATAAATCTTCGCGCCTTTGCGTCTTTGCGGGAATTTTTCCGGTTTCATAATAAATTTATAATCGTGTGATTTCGCGCCGAAATAATTTTCGGCAATATAAATTCTAACTTACATCGCGCAGCCGCCAAAACTGACAAAATCAATCGCGTCTTGTAGAATAGAAAACTTTATGACGGCAAAAATATTAAGCGGAAAACAATTCGGCGACGAGATAAAAGCGGAAGTCGCCGCTGAAGTTAAAGAGTTAAACGAAAAATATAATTTTCGTCCGTGCCTTGTCGTCGTGCGCGTCGGCGACGACAAAGCGTCGGCGGTTTACGTCGGCAGCAAAGTAAAAACGAGTGAAGAACTCGGCATAATCTCCGAACACAGACATCTTCCCGGCGACACGACGCAAACGGAACTTCTCGAAATTGTCGAAGAACTTAATAACCGCGACGACGTTGACGGAATTCTTGTTCAACTGCCATTGCCGAAACAAATCGACGAAACGGCGGTTCTGGAAAAAATCGCGCCGGAAAAGGACGTTGACGGTTTTAATCCAGTAAATGTCGGGCGATTGTCGCAAGGTCAAAACGCGCTCGCGCCCTGCACGCCGGCGGGCGTAATTGAAATCCTGAAACGCTCAAATATCGAAATTGCCGGAAAACACGCGGTCGTTTTGGGCAGAAGCAACATTGTCGGCAAACCGATGGCGATGCTGCTTTTACAGGAAAACGCGACGGTTACGATTTGTCATTCGCGGACGAAAAATCTGCCGGAAATTACCGCTCAAGCCGATATTTTAGTGGCGGCAATCGGGCGCGCCGGATTCGTGCGCGGCGAGCATATCAAAACGGGCGCGACGGTAATTGATGTCGGTATCAATAATGTTTCGGACGCCGAATTTGCGGAAGAATTATTTGACGAAACGGATTTGGAGAAGCGTTTAAAAACAATCGAAAAACGCGGATTCACTCTCGTCGGCGACGTTAATCCGAAAGAAGCGTCTGAAAAAGCCGCTTATTTTACGCCCGTTCCCGGCGGCGTCGGACTTCTGACCGTCGCTATGCTGATGAAAAACACGGTCGAAGCGGCGAAAAAAAGAAGGGGAAGTAATGGATAACGGAAAATGGAAAATAAAGAAACTTGCTTTTATATTATCCATTATCCGTTTTCCATTTTCCATTACTTCAGTATTTCGGCACGTTCGGGTCAACTTCGTTTGACCACGCCGTAATGCCGCCTTTTAAGTTTTTCAACGTTCCTTTAAAGCCCGAACGCTCCAGCGCTTCGATAGCTTTGGCGCTGCGTCCGCCAGCTTTGCAGTGAATAACGGTTTCGCGTGTCGAATCGATTTCATTCATTCTGGTTAAAATTTCGCCGAGCGGAATAAGTTTCGCGCCTTCGATGCGGGCAAAAGCGTTTTCGTCCTGGTTTCGCACGTCAATCAATTGAATGTCTTCGCCCGCGTCCATCTGTTTTTTTAGTTCGGTTGCCGTAATTTCCTGCATAGAATTTGCTCCTGTTTTCGCTGATTTAATTTGATATATCTCAATTTACCAAAAGACGCGGAAAATTACATTTTTCCGCAACGA
Organism: Acidobacteriota bacterium; assembly: GCA_030857325.1. GTDB lineage: Bacteria > Acidobacteriota > Blastocatellia > Pyrinomonadales > Pyrinomonadaceae. The sequence continues at coordinate 8,526 of JALZOE010000015.1, read as the reverse complement.
AAAAGGCGAACGGATTTTACCATTCGCCTTTATAAATAACTGAAAAAGCTCGTCTTTAATCAAACCGGGTTATTGGTTATAACTTTTTACCGCCGGGACACGGAGCAAGCGCGGAGAGTCGCCGGGATTTCGGCTATTTCTCTGCGCCGCCCGGTGAAATAAAGTAAAGTCGAACTTGCCGGAGTTACGATTAAAATCACTTGTTTTGGTCGTATAAATATAAGCCCAAGCCGAATTTCGCCGCGGCTCTCCGCAAACTCATACTTTCCGCGTTGCTTGAAGAATTGCCGTAGCTGTCCAAATCTTCGTCTTCCTGTCCGGTCGCTTCGCGATAGACGACGCCTTCGGCGCACGGAACTGACAGACGAACGATTAAAATCAGTTTGCCGCCGACCGAATTAAGCGAGCGAATTTCGTAATTCCAGCCGGGCGCGTAATGGTCGAAATATTTTATCGCGTCGTGCCAGGCGATATAAGTTATATCTCTGCCGCCTTGTTTACGCGAGCGCAGATGTCTTTTGGCGACAGGTTTCGATAAATCTTTGACAATCTCGCGAATCGAACGCAGTTCGGTGGATTCATTTTTCGAGTCTAATTCTTCAATGTTTTCTTCCGCCATATCTTTCTCCTTATAAATAAATCGTTACGGCTTCGCGGTTATGCCGTTAAAACAGCTTCGACACAGCCTTTTTCTTTGTTGAATAAAAGAGTATAACCTTCGGCATTGAAAAACTCGCCGTCTTTGACCGTGAAAGTTAAAGATTGTCCGACTGAAGCGTAATCGTTCGGGTCGGTAAAGAATTTCAGTTCAAAGCCTTCTGGCAGATTTTTCGCGGCTTTTTCAGGATTAGTAATTACGTATTTATCAAAAAACGGGTCGATATAATAACCGATTTGCTCGCCTTCGGCTTCGAGGCTCGAAAAATTCAGAGCCGTCAAACCGAGTTGAACCAACTGCATAATAACCAAGCCGCGACTGATGCTGCCGGACAATTTCCCGAGCGGTTTCGCGGTCGGCGATTCTTCGTTAATCGTCGCGGCTTTCGAGTTGATTAGCGATTCGCTCGTAACGGCAGGAATTTTTTGCGCGCCCGAAGGATTAGCTGCATTCGGTTTGATTTCCGATGTCTCGCCTGCCGTTAAGCCGCCGCCGTTAGTCTTCGGCGGAGTGTTTGTTTTCGGCAGTCTGGGCGGAAAATCTTTCGCGTCGAACCTTTCTTTGTTCGGAAAACGACGTTGGTTGAACCTAACTTTTCCAATTTGATTTCGACATAATTGGGATTATTCGTGATTGTTTCGAGTATATACGGTTTAGCCTTACCTTTTGTAGTAATATTTCCATAAGCGGAAATAACATGCCCTTTGTCGCCCTGCACTGTAATTACCGCGCTGCCGTCTTTGTAATAAATGTCAACATATCGCCCGTTTTTATTTATACCGCTAAAAATTCGGTCAGGTTTATTCATTACATCAGCTTGCACTTCTGGCATTACACCGTGTTTTGAACGTGGATGACCGGAAGTTTTACTTCCTTCTACAGGTTGTGCGCCTTTAATTTCTTTAGGTTTAATTTGGCGACGATAACTGTCAATCAAACGCTGTGTTTCTTTAAGGAAGTCATCATCTCCACCAACAAGCCGATTAGCAGAAGGCGCAAAATTACCTTGAATTGGTTTGATATTTGTGATTTCAATAGTGGAAAACTGTCGTAATAATTGCAGTTTTCGCATTTGTCCATTGAGAGCGAATAAATTACTTGCCGATGAAGTTTCAAGTTTAGCAGTTACATTGCTATTTGCTGATTCAGTCTTTTCGCCGGTTTCTGCATCTGAGACATTTGACAATGAAATATTCGGAATGGAATTAACTTTTATGCTCATAATGCTCCTTGACTTATTTTCAAAAACTTTTCTAATTACAAAAACTCATCTTCTACAATATCTTCATATTCATCAAACTCATCAATTTCCCAACCGTGAGAAATCCAGTTTCCGACACCATTTTCTCCTTGCTGATATTCCAGATAAATATATGACCTATCAGATTGCCCTGCCGCCAAGCGATGATGATTCCCAAATAAATATAAATTAGCACTTGTATGTGGTTCGTAATCATCGCCGATAGTTTCCATACCAATTACTCCGACATAAGTTATTTTAAATGGTTCGCCTGAAGCTATTTCTCCTCGAAATGAGCGGCAAAAAGAATCTTCATCCATATAATCTATGCCGATAACTTCAAGAGATTGTTGCAAATAATCGCTAAAACGTTTAAACAAATATTCAATAATTTCTGCAAACTCACTTTTATCAAGTGGATTCGGTCTTGTGATATTCCACAGTTTTTCTTCTAATACTTTATTTACTTCCATAATGCTTCCAAATTTGTTACCGCTGAGTTTTCCAAAAAGTTAATCCTGGTTTTTCAAAAAAAATAAAATAATTTATCAAACCGTTACGGCTTCGCGGTATTCGCCCCAGATTTTTCTCAACGCGTTTGAAATCTCGCCGACGGTAACGTAATTTTCCACGCAGTCGAGAATGCGCGGCAGGAGATTTGCCGTTCCGCGCGCCGCTTCTTCCAATTTCGTTAAAGCGTTTTCGGCTTTTTCCGCATCGCGTCCGGCGCGAAGCGCTTGCAGGCGTTCGACTTGCGCGTGTTCAATCGCTTCGTTGACTTTCATAATCGGAATCGTTTCGTTTTCTTCGATTTGAAAACGGTTGACGCCGACGACGACGGCATCTTTTGTTTCGACCGCTTTTTGGTATTGATACGCCGCTTCCTGAATTTCACGCTGTGGATAACCTTGTTCGATGGCGCGCAGCATTCCGCCCAAATCGTCGATTTTGTTTATATAATCGACGGCTTTTTCTTCGAGCCGGTTGGTTAATTCTTCAATCGCGTAGCTGCCGGCAAATGCGTCAACCGTGTCGGCGACACCGGATTCGTTGGCGATAACCTGCTGCGTTCGCAGAGCGATGCGCGCGGCGGTTTCGGTCGGCAAACTCAACGCTTCGTCCATCGAATTGGTGTGCAGACTTTGCGTGCCGCCCAAAACCGCCGCGAGCGCCTGAATCGTCGTTCGCACAATATTTACTTCCGGCTGCTGCGCCGTCAAAGTCGAACCGGCGGTTTGCGTGTGAAAGCGCAGCATCAGCGATTTCGAATTTTTCGCCCCGAATCTGTCGCGCATAATCTTTGCCCAAAGGCGGCGGGCGGCGCGAAATTTGGCGATTTCTTCCAGTAAATTACTGTGCGAATTGAAAAAGAAAGACAGGCGCGGCGCAAAATCATCGACTTTTAGACCGACGGAAATCGCCGCGTCAACGTAAGCGATTCCGTCGGCAAGCGTGAAGGCGATTTCCTGCGCGGCGGTTGAACCGGCTTCGCGGATGTGATAGCCGGAAATAGAAATCGTGTTCCAGTTCGGAACTTCGGCGGCGCAAAAGGCGAACGTGTCGGTAATCAATCTCAAAGACGGGCGCGGCGGATAGATATAAGTTCCGCGGGCGATATATTCCTTTAAAATATCGTTTTGAATCGTCCCCTGAACTTTGTCAAACGGAACATTTTGCTTTCTGGCAACCGCTAAATATAAACACAAAAGTGTTGAAGCGGTTGCGTTTATCGTCATCGAAGTCGAAACCGTGTCGAGCGGAATCGCATCGAACAGGCGCAGCATATCTTCCAGACTGTCAATCGCCACGCCGACTTTGCCGACTTCGCCCGCCGCCAATTCGTCGTCGGAATCAAGCCCGATTTGCGTCGGCAAATCAAACGCAACCGAAAGTCCGGTCGTTCCCTGCGACAAAAGATATTTATAACGCCGGTTCGATTCTTCGGCGCTCGCAAATCCGGCGTATTGGCGCATCGTCCAAAATCTGCCGCGATACATATTCGCCCGCACGCCGCGCGTATATGGAAATTCGCCCGCCGCGCCGATGTCCGTTTCAAAATCAATGTTCGTATTATCTGGATTAAAATCGTTCGGCAGTTCGATGCCCGAAGAAGTCTCAAATTTTTCGCGTCGTTCCATTTTTTTTAGGTTTCGGGTTTCTGGTTTCTGGTTAGGTTGCCGGCTTTAAGTTAAGTTTCCGGTTTCAAGTTAAAAAGTAACTCAAAATGCTTGTATTTTGAAACCAGAAACCGGAAACCGGAAACTTGAAACTTGAAACTTGAAACTTTGCCGCCGCTCGCGTAGCATTTCTAAAAGCAAATGGAACTAGACAAAAACGCACAGGAAGCGGTTCGACAACTCGGCGCGGCGATAAACAGGGCAATCGAAAAATCGACGGGCGTAACGCAGTCGATTGAAGATTTGCGTTCTCTCGGCTACGAACCGAATTTAACGCTCAAGCTGGAAATCGCCCTTCAGGAAATCGGCGACTATTCCGCCGAATTTTCCGAAACCGGAGAAGACGATGTTATCGAAGACATCGAACTCGAATTGACAGACGAAGATTTGCGCACGCTGCGCCGAATGAAAATCCGCATCGAATAACGGTAAACGGTAAATGCCAGGTGGTAAATATAAAGCACTTTCATTTACCGTTCGGCATTTACCATTTACCATTGAATTACTACAACTATTTTACCGAAATTGAAGAAACTTTCGTTCGCCGCCGCGGGAAAAATCTGCTCCTCAGTCCGCTCGATTGGGCGTTGATTGAAACGTGGCAGGAGCGCAAAATGCCGCTGCACATCGTTCTGCGCGCCATCGAAAAAGTTTTCGACACGGTTGACAAACAGACGGCGCGCAAGCGGACGGTCAAATCGCTGATGTATTGCCGCGAGGAAATCGAAGCGCAGTATTCGGAATGGCTGGAATCGCAAATCGGCAAAGACGGCGGTGAAGAAACGCTCGAACACAAAGCCGAAGCGGACGAATCACTTTTTTCGCACGCCGCTGTCGAAACGCATTTGAAACAAGTTGCGTCCGATTTGGAAAACGCGAAGAAAAACGCAAAAGGCGATTTGCGCGAAACTCTGGAAAGAGTTTTAAATCGTCTGGCGGAACTCGAAAAACACGCTGAAGGAAGCGAAAAGCTCGAAGAATCATTGGATAAACTCGACGCTTTAATAGACGCCGGCTTATTGGAAAGCGATACGGCGAAAGATTCAAAACGCGAAATCGAAATGCAGCTCGCCGCCTATAAAAATAAAATGGAGACGGAAGTTTACCGGCGAACGTTCGATTTAATGCTGCTCAAAAAATTGCGCGAACAAACGGCGATTCCGCGTCTGAGTTTGTTTTACTTATAAATATCCCCGCAAAGGCGCAAAGCGGCAAAGAAAAATAAAAATATACCTAAAAACCGGCTGATTTGTTATAAAGCTGTTTTCCACATAAAACCGCTTTACACTTCTGCGTACTTTTTTCTTTGAGTGCTTTGCGCCTTTGCGGGAAATCATTTTCCGATTAAACTCAATTTACTTTGAAAACAGAAAACACCCAAACAATCGAAGTTACAATCGAAAAAATCGTGCCGAACGGTTTCGGTCTGGCGTTTGCCGAAGGCTTGACCGTTTTCGTCGCGCTCGCGGCGAAAGGCGACAAACTGCGCGTTAAAATCAACCGCAGAAAAGGCAAAACGGCGTTTGCCGAAATTGTCGAAATCGTCGAGCCTTCGCCGGACAGAACCGAGCCGCGCTGCCCGTATTTCGGCACGTGCGGCGGCTGTAATTTTCAGCAGTTAAAATATGAAGCGCAATTAAACGCAAAAGTCGAAATCGTTCGAGATTGTCTGTCGCGCATCGGAAAAATAAATTACGACCGTGAAATTCCGATTATCGGCAGCTCGAATTTTTACGAATATCGCTCGCGCGCCCAATGGCACGTCGATGTTCGCGGCAAAAAAATCGGTTATTTTAAGGGAAACTCGCACGACGTTATCGATGTCGAAGTTTGCCCGATTCTCGTGCCGGAAATGCAGTCGCTTTTAACCGAACTGCGCGAAACGATTGAATGGGAAAGTTTTTCGAGACGAATTGTCGAAATCGAAGCGGCATCGAGCGGCGAAGACGTTTCGATTTATTCGTCCGAAATCGTCGAGCCGACCGACGAAATCAGTTTTACGGCGCGCGGCAATCGTTATTTTTACGACGCCGACACGTTTTTTCAAGGCAATCAGTTTTTAATCGAACCGCTCGTCGAAGCGGCGACGAGCGGCGCGAGCGGCGCGACGGCGCTCGATTTATACTGCGGCGCGGGACTTTTTACATTGCCGATGGCAAAAAATTTCACAAAAGTTTTGGGCGTCGAAGGTCATAAAAAAGCACTCGATTTTGCGGCGAAAGCGGTTGAAAACGCCCGAATCGAAAACGTCGGATTTTTTGCCGAAAATGTCGGCGAATGGCTGGCGGAAAATCTGAGCGATTTGGGAGCGGTGGATTTCGTTCTGCTCGACCCGCCGCGTTCCGGCACGGAAAAGGAAACGATTGAAAGTTTGATAAAATTGAAACCGAAAGAAATTTCCTACGTCTCCTGCGACCCGGCGATTCTGGCGCGCGATTTGCGCCTTCTGACCGAAACCGCTTACCGCGTCGAATCAATCACCGCAATCGATTTATTCCCGCAAACGCACCACATCGAAACGGTTGTCAGATTGAAATTAAACAGCCAGTAGTCGGAGCGCGGGCATCCTGCCCGCACTGAGCGCCAAAAGCGCGAAAACTCTATTTTAATTAAACGTCATCTGAATATAAATTCGATTTGACGCCGCTTTTGCGACGTGTGCGGGCAGGATGCCCGCGCTCCCGCAAAAGAATGAATGCGGAATATTCTGACCCGTGTTTCAGGATTTATCCGTCGGATGTGTCAACTCGGTTAAATGCTCGATTGCTTCGGCAAGCCGGTCGATGTCAACCGGCTTTGCCAGGTGAAGCTGAAATCCGGCGGAGAGCGCGTGTTCGCTGTCTTCGGGACGCGCCATCGCGGTTAGTGCGATTGCCGGAATATTGACGCCGTTTTCCGCCTCGAACGAACGCAGACGATTTATCAGCGCGTAGCCGTCCTCGCCCGGCATATTGATGTCGGTCAGCAGCACGTCCGGCTGCCAATCGGTAATGCGGCTGAACGCTTCGGCGACCGAGCCGGAGGATTTTGTTTCCGCGCCCCAGTGAGTTAAAACATACGTCAGCATCTCGCAGGTGTCGGCGTCGTCATCGACGACCAAAACGCGCACGCCGCCGAGTTTGGGTTCGGAATTTTTGTTGTTTTCCTTCGCTTTGCGCCCGTTCGTCTTTTCGCGTGTTGCTTCTTTGGCGGGCAAGCCGACCATTAGCGAGCGCGGCAGCGTAATGATGAACGACGCGCCTTTTTCCCTGCCGTCGCTCGATGCGCGAATCGAACCGCCGTGCAGTTCCGCCAGATGACGCACGATTGCTAGACCCAAACCCAAGCCGTCGTGACTTCTCGTGCTGGAGCTGTCGGCTTGGCGGAAACGGTCGAAAACGAACGGCAGAAAATCCGGTGAAATTCCCTGTCCGGTGTCGGTTACGATAATTTCGATTTTATCGTCCTTTTGTTCGAGTTTGATTTCGACGCGACCGCCGGGCGGCGTAAATTTGACGGCGTTGGTCAGCAGATTCCAAACTATCTGCTGGAGGCGGTGCGAATCGCAGATTATCGATTCGACATCCGATTGATAGACGCTCGAAAGAGCGATATTTTTGGCTTCCGCCGCCGGGCGAACCGTGTCGAGCGCCGATTCGATAACCGGAACGAGCGGCGTCGGCGATAAATTAAGCCGCAGGTTGCCGGTAATAAGACGCGAGGTGTCGAGAAGGTCGTCGATTAACTGCGCCTGCGATTTGGCGTTGCGGTAAATCGTCTCGAGCGCGCGCGGCTGCTCGTCGGCGCTGATTTTCCCCGATTGCAGCATTTGTCCCCAGCCGAGAATGGCGTTGAGCGGCGTCCGCAGCTCGTGCGAGACGGTCGCCAGAAATTCGTCCTTTAAGCGGCTCGCTTTTTCGGCTTGCTCGCGCAGGTGTTTTTCCCGCCGCAGAAGTCTTTCGCGCTCGGCTTCGAGGCGTTTGCGCTGGATAAACTGCCCGATTTCGCTGCCCGTCGCCTCGAGCATATTGATTAAAAGCTGGTCGGATAAAAGCTCGCGGCGCGTGAAAAACTCGATGACGCCGTAAAATTCCCTGCCGATTTTAATCGGGAAACCGACGGCGCTGTGCAGTCCGACATTTGCCGCAAACGAGGCGCGCGGAAATTTTTCGCTCCTGACCGTGTTGGGCAGCCAAACCGGGGAATTGTTCTCCCAGACTTGTCCGGGCAGACCGACGCCGCGGGAAAATTTAATTCTCCGGCTTTCGGCGATAAAAGTAGATAAGTTTTCCGCGTTGCCGCAAGTTTCGATACGAATGCAGGAAAGCACCGTTCCCGCTTCGTCCGGCAGCCACAAACAGCTTACGTCGGCTTTCAGGTGTTCGCAAAAAGCCTTTAGAATCAGCGGCGCGGCAGTCTCTAAATTACCGGCGTCGGCGAGTGAGCGCGTGATGGCGTGTTCGGTGGCGAGC
>JALZOE010000598.1 GCA_030857325.1 Acidobacteriota bacterium | reverse complement strand
AATAAAATGACGTTTAACCACAAAAGCAAATCAATCACCGGCGGCGTTGAACGCGCGCCGAATCGCGCTATGCTTCGCGCCGTCGGGTTTGGCGACGATGATTTTTCAAAACCGATTATCGGCGTTGCCAACGGTTACAGCACGATTACGCCGTGTAATTTGAGTCTCGGGAAATTAGCCGACGCGGTGATGGAAACGGCTAGAGCTGAAAATCTGATGCCGCAGGTTTTCGGCACAATCACCGTCAGCGACGGGATTTCGATGGGAACTGACGGAATGAAATACTCGCTGATTTCGCGTGAAGTCATCGCCGATTCGATTGAAACCGTCTGTCAGGCGCAGCAAATGGACGGGCTGCTGGCAATCGGCGGTTGCGATAAAAATATGCCCGGCGCGTTAATAGCAATGGCGCGGCTTGATATTCCTGCGATTTTTGTTTATGGCGGAACGATCAAAGCCGGTTATTACAAAGGACGTGATTTAACAATCGTCAGCGCGTTTGAAGCGGTCGGCGAATTTATCGCGGGGAAAATTGACGAAACCGAATTGAACGCGGTCGAACGGCTGGCTTGTCCGGGCGCGGGTTCGTGCGGCGGAATGTTCACGGCAAACACGATGTCTTCGGCAATCGAAGCGTTGGGAATGAGCCTTCCATTTTCTTCGACGATGGCGGCGGAAGATGCCGAAAAAACGGAAAGCGCGATTCAATCGGCGAAAGTTTTAGCCGAAGCCGTGCAGAAAAATTTACTGCCGAGCCGAGTTTTGACGCGCCAAGCGTTTGAAAACGCGATTGCCGTTGTAATGGCAACCGGCGGTTCGACCAACGCCGTTCTGCATCTGCTCGCCATCGCGCATTCGGCGAAAGTTGATTTAAAAATTGACGATTTTGAAACGATTCGCCAAAAAGTTCCCGTGTTGTGCGATTTAAAACCTTCGGGAAAATTTGTCGCCACCGATTTGCACAAAGTCGGCGGAATTCCGCTGGTGATGAAAATACTGCTCGAAAAAGGAATTCTGCACGGCGACTGTCTGACGATTACGGGAAAAACCGTCGCGGAAAATCTGGCGGACGTTTCGGCGAAGGTTTCAGAAAATCAAGACGTTGTGCGCGCTTGGGAAAATCCTCTTTACGCCGAAGGACATCTCGCAATTCTGCGCGGAAATCTCGCGGAAGAATGCGCCGTGGCGAAAATTACGGGAATCAAAAGCCGGAAAATTACCGGCGCGGCGAAAGTTTTCGATTCGGAAGAAGCGGCGATGCAGGCGATTTTGCGGCGTGAAATCGAAAGCGGCGACGTGGTTGTGATTCGCTACGAAGGACCAAAAGGCGGACCCGGAATGCGCGAAATGCTCGCGCCGACTTCGGCGATTATCGGTTTAGGCTTAGGCGATTCGGTCGGGCTGATAACCGACGGGCGTTTTTCGGGCGGAACTTACGGAATGGTTGTCGGTCACGTCGCGCCGGAAGCGGCGGTCGGCGGAAATATCGCGCTCGTTAAAGACGGCGATTTGATTACGATTGATGCCGACGAGCGGCTTTTGCAGGTTCAGCTTTCAGATGAAGAACTTGCAACGCGCCGCCAAAACTGGCAGCCGCGTCAACCGCGTTACACGCGCGGAGTTATTGCGAAATATGCCAAACTTGTTTCCTCCAGCAGTCGCGGTGCGGTGACGGATTAAATTTTAATGAAATTAGAAATACCCTAAGTTGCCGGTTATGGATATTTTGGAATTTTTATAAATTGCCACTAGCTTTAGCTAGTGGACAAATGACAAAAGAGCGGCTTTAGCCAAATTAAAATTAAAAATCAATTCCGCGACTCAGGAATACTATGAACAATATTTTCAAAAACGGCTCGAACACAAGAAAATATTTCATTCTTTGCTGGAATCGTTGCAAATAAACGTCTTTCCGACTTTTAACGTTATTTCTCAAGCACTACTGCGCGATCGCTGTCCCCAACTGAAAAGCTGATATTAATCGAATCAGCCGTCAATGAACATC
>JALZOE010000597.1 GCA_030857325.1 Acidobacteriota bacterium | reverse complement strand
GATTTATTCGTGCTGTCTTCTTATAATGAGGGATTGGGAACGGTGATTCTGGAAGCGATGGCGAGCGGTGTGCCGGTGATTGCGACCGATGTCGGCGGCGTGCCGGAAATTATCGAACACGGAGAAAACGGCGTGCTGTTTCCCGTCGGCGATGTCGAGGCTTTAGCCGGAGAAATATCGCGGATGATTAATTTAGACGACGCCGCCCGCGGTCGAATTATTCGTAAAGGCAGAGAAACAATCGAAACCGATTACGCGAAAGCGGTGGTCGTCGGGAAACTTTCGGATTTATATCTTAATACTTCGGGAAAACAAACTCACTGAAAATGACGCAGCCTCGCTCGAAAGCCATCTTTTTATCATACGACGGTTTCGGTCAATCGTATCTTGAAACTTTATATCTGCCGATTCTGGGCAGCATCGAAAATCCGCCGGTCGATTTTACGGTCGTTCAATTTATGCCGAAAAATCATCCGCAAAAAGCCTCGGACGCGGCGGCGGCTGAAAAGCTCGGCATCAAAATTCATTTTCTCAATTACTACAACTCGCCGCCGCTGCTCGGAACGCTTTACTTAATCGCCGACGGCATTTTCAAAGTCGGGCGAATCGTCCGCAAGGAAAAAATTGATTTCATTCACGCCCGCGTGCATATTCCCGGTTTAGTCGCGCTGGCGGCGGCAAAACTTTTTCGCCCGCAGGTAAAATTGATTTACGATATGGACGGATTTGTGCCGGAATATCGCGCCGAAACCGGAATGTGGAGCGAAAAAGGGTTTATTTATAAAGCCTTTAAGAAAATCGAAAAACTGCTCGTCGAAAAAGCGGATTTAATAATGGTTCGCACCGAGAGCGCCAAAAAGATTTTAGGCGATTGGTATGGCGACGCGGCGGCAACCAAAACCTATGTTACGCCGAACGGCAAGGACGAAAACTTTTATCATCCGTTCACGGAAGCCGAAAACCGCGAAATCAGACAAAAATATAATCTCGACGACGACACGATTTTCGTAATTTACGTCGGCACGCTCGGCGAGCTTTTTCTGCCCGATAAGATGTTTCGTCTTTTTTCTTACGTGAAAAAACAGCAGCCGAATTCGTTTTTTCTGGTTTTAACCGGCTCGGATTTTGAACCGTTAAGCCGAATGGCACGGGCGGAAGGTTTAACAGAACAGCGGGATTATGCGGTCGGACGCGTTTCCGGCGCGGAAATACCGCGTTATGTTTCGGCGGCGGATGTCGGAATTTCGTTTCGCGCGCCGACGCTTTCGATGCGCGGCATTTCGCCGCTGAAGGTTTGCGAATATCTGTTGTGCGGAACGCCCGCGATTGTCAACGCAAGCATCGGCGATTTGGACATTTTGTTTGAAGAAAATAAGGAATTGGGTTTTTTGCTGAACGAAACGAGCGACGACGAGCTGAAACAGTCGGCGGAATGGATTTTGAAAACCGCCAAACCGGAGCGGAATCGTCTGCGCGAAACTTCGCGCGCGGGCGGAGTAAAAGAATTCGGGCTGTCGCATATTAAAAAACTCTACGAAAATGTTTACGGCAAGTTAATTAATCGATGAAATCTTAAATTCGGGTTAAACAATAAATTCAAATCGATTGTTTATTAAATCGAAATATGCAATTATTTAGGTTTTTGAGAGGTGAACAGTGAAAGCGGTAATTTTAGCAGGCGGGCGCGGAAGTCGCATCAGTGAAGAAACTTCCATCAAACCGAAGCCGATGATTGAAATCGGCGGAAAGCCGATATTGTGGCACATTATGAAATTTTATTCCGCTCACGGCGTGAACGATTTCGTTATCTGCTGCGGTTATCTCGGCTACGTTATTAAAGAGTATTTCGCCAATTATTTCGTCCATACTTCGGATGTAACTTTCGATTTGCAGAAAAACGAATTTACGGTTCACCAGCGGCGCGCCGAGCCGTGGAAGGTAACTCTGGTCGATACCGGAATCGACGCGATGACCGGCGGGCGTCTAAAGCTCGTCAAGGATTATC
>JALZOE010000596.1 GCA_030857325.1 Acidobacteriota bacterium | reverse complement strand
CGGCGTCGGCGTGCTGCTGCCCGAGTCCTTGACGCGCGAAGCCAGAATCGCGCTTTTTACTTTCGCGCTCGCCACGATTCTCTGGTCAACGACGAAATTAAACGCCGCCTACGTCGCGCTCGCCGTAACGATAATTCTGGTCGTGTCGGGCGGCAGACCGCAGGAAGCACTCTTCGATTCCCTGGCAACCGACGTTATCTGGCTGATGATCGGCGCGTTTGTTTTAGGCGAAGCGGTTAAAAAGACGAATCTCGCGGCGCGTTTGACGAATCTCGTCGTCGCCAAAGCGAGCCGAGTCAGTCACGTTTTTTGGCTTTTAACCGGCGCGCTGGCGATTCTTTCGTTTTTTATTCCTTCGACTTCCGGCAGAGCCGCCGTTGCGATGCCGATTTTCAACAGCCTGAGCGAAAAAATCGGCGACGAGAAAGTTTCCCGCGCGCTCGCGCTGCTTATTCCGACGATTGTTCTGGTTTCAACGATTTGCACGCTGATCGGCGCGGGTTCGCATTTGATTGCCAACGATTTGCTGAAACAGGTTTCCGGCACGGAGATTTCGTTTTTGAATTGGGCGATTTACGGCGTTCCGTTCGGTTTCGCGGCGAGCGCGGCTTCGTGTTTCGTGATTTTGCGAATGTTTCTCGGCAAGGAGCAACGCTCGATTGCGCTCGAAAAAGAAGCGGCGAAAGCGCCGAAAAAATTCTCGTCCGCCGAATGGAAAACCGTTATCGTCGCCGGCGTGATGGTCGTTTTATGGATGACGGAAAGTTTTCATCATTACGAAATCGCGTTGGTCACGACCGTCGGCGCGCTCGTTTTGATGCTGCCCGGTTTCGGCGTAATGAACTGGAAAGACGGTTTGAAATCGGTGTCGTGGAATTTAATAATCTTCGTCGGCGCGGCTTTAGTTTTAGGCAAAGCGCTGATTGACACGGGCGCGGCGCAGTGGATTATCGAAAACATTTTTTCTTTGAGCGGCATTGATAAATCCGACCCACAGTATCTTATTTTACTGACGGTAGCGTTTATCTCCCTAACCTCGCATATTTATATGACATCGCATTCGGCACGGGCGGCGGCGCTCGTTCCGGCGATGATTTATTTTGCGACGAGCTTCGGGTTTAATCCGGCGACGATGGTTTTTATCAGCACGGTCGGAATGGATTATTGCCTGACGTTTCCCGTTAGCTCAAAGGCTCTATTGTTGTTTCAGGAACTCGACGCGGAAACTTTTCAGCCGTCGGATTTATTGAAACTGAGCGCGGTTTTGATGATTGTGCATTTGATTTTGATGGTCGCGTTTTATTACGGTTACTGGCAGTTTGTCGGATTGAAGTTTTGAAGGTTAGCCACGAACAAACACGAAAAGACACGAAAATTTAAAACAAATTACCATTTTTCTTTTCCCTGTTCGTGTTCTTTCGTGTTTGTTCGTGGCTAAAAAGTATTTATGAATTTACGCAGAAAATTATTAACCGTCTTCGGCGCGTTGGCGCTGCTCTCCCTAGTGACGGCGGCGGTTACTTTATGGACGATTTTGAGTTGGACGAAGACTTCGACGGCAACGGAAAATCATTATCAGCGAAGTCTGTTATTACAACAAATTCGCGCTTTGACGTTTCGCGCCTTCAAGGAAGTTCCCGACGCGGTAACGGGCGACGACCCCGATTCCGACGTGGAATTTGAGGAGTATATTCAGCCCGCGAAAGAAGATTTTGAAACGTGGGCGCGTCTTGCCGAAGACGAAGCTGAACTTCAGCAAGTCCGGCAAATTCGCCAATCGTTCGACGTGCTGGAAGCGACCGCAAAGGAAACTTTCGCGCTTGTCAAACAAAACAGATTCAAAGAAGCCGTTGATTTGATGGAAGGCAAACTCGAAGACAACGATTTTAAAAACTTCAATCGCCTGACCGCCGAAGCTGCCGAAACAGACCGCGCTAAACGCGAAGAGATTCGCCAATCGAACGACAACACCCGGCGCACGGCGCGCATCGTTTTGAGCATCGTCG
>JALZOE010000171.1 GCA_030857325.1 Acidobacteriota bacterium | reverse complement strand
GGTTTATACTGCGCGGGATTCGCTTTTTTCAGGAAGTTTACCGCTTCAAAAGTTTCTCTTCCCGTTTCGCTCAAAGAGTCTTTGGCATTTAATTGGTCGTAAATTCCTTCAAAACCGCCCTGCACCGATTTGGTATAAACACCGGCGTTGATAGCAAAATCGGCGAGATTGGTCATCGCAACCGTCGGCGCGCGTCCCATTAAACTGCGCGGAACTTGTCCGGTCATCGCCACGGCTTGAAACGGCGAAGCGTCTTTCGTCTGTTTTGTCTGCAAAATGCGGTTGAGCCAGCCGTCGCGCGTGGCTTTGACGCCCGGCGTCGCCGATTCCATATAATCCTGCGCGTCGAAATGCGAGCGCGTGTTGTCGGGCGAACCGACCGAATGAACAACCGCCATTTGCCTGCTTTGCCAGAATTTTTCGAGCGGCTTTAACGACGGATGAAGTCCGAAAAATCCGTCGAGATTTATCGCGCCGTCCGCTTGATTCGGTTTTGCAATCCCAATCGTCGGACGCAGATTATAATATTCGCTTTCGCCGTGCGGAACAACCGTATTCAAACCGTCAACAGCGCCGCGCTGAAAAATCGTGATAAGAATTTTGCGCTTGCCGTTTTTATTTGTGAGCGTCTGCGCGTCGGCAAACTGGTGAAGAAAACCCGGCGCGGCGGTCATCAAACCGAAACTCGCAAGCCCGATTCCGCTTGCCTTCAAAAAATATCGTCTGTCCATAATTTTGCTTAACCTTTTGCGTTGAAATGATTTTTCGGGAACGAATCCGCGTAACTTTTATTTAGACGCGCCGGAAAATGTTTTAGTCGTTTTTTATTTTCGAGACGAAAATCAGTCCGCAGTCCGTAGTCCGCAGTCTTTAGTCAATCCACTAAGACAAGCACATTTTCGACTATTGACTTTGGACTGCCGACTACGGACTTTCTTTACAAATCCGCCGGTTTATTGCAAACTTATCTTATTGAAATGATGATAAAAGATTTCGGCGCGCGGGTTGAAAGTGTTTGGGAAGGCTTGCGCGCGATGACAAAAAAAATGCTGGTCGGCGCAATCGAAGCCAATCCGACCGCGCCGAAACAAAAATTCTCCTACGACGCTCACGCCGATTGGGAACTCAGCCGTCTTTTGTCCGCTCTGGACGAGCAAATCAAGGATACGGAAATTCGCCGAAACCCTGAAAGACTTGGCGAAATAAAAGTTTTAGCCGAAACCTGCGCCGACGTTTTGCAGGCGCAAACCGAATCGGCGGAAGTTTTCATCCAGCTTGCGACGCGGGTTTTTGAGCGCAATGATTTTAAGAAAATCGACGCGCTCGCCGATATTCTCTTCGAGCGTTTCCCGGCGAGCGAAATCGCGGAAATTATCCGCCAAACCGAACTCGCGCAAATCCGCGCCGTCGCCTACGAAACGCTCGCGCTTCTGCCGACGCAGTATATTTTGCCGCTTCTCGAAGAATCGATTTATTACGATATTGTCCGCAACGCGCTCGAACAGCAAGCCTTCGAGTTCGACAACGAAGAAGCCAGACAAATCGTCGAGCAATTAGAGTTTGAAGACACAGGCGGCGAATAGTTTTTTTGCCCGCTAAACACACGAAAAACACTAAAAATAAAATGGAAATTCAAACCAATTTTTCTTTTTTCGTGCTTTTCGTTTGTTTCGCAGGCAAGTTTTTTTAGTCGGCAAATTGAGTTAATTTAAACTGTTTGTTATTTCCGCAAATTCCGGCGAATCGATAATTCTACCGGAAAGCCAAAACTGCCCGCTCACGACGCCGCCGATTTTCGGTTCGTTTGCGACTAACTTTACATCCGCGACGACATCGACTTCGCCGCCCGGAGTTTCCACTAAAAAGCTGTAAAATTTTTCTTTGCTCAGTTCGTTCGTTTTTAATTCAAACTCTTTTATTTCGCCCGAAAAAATTCCAATCGGGCGCGGCGGAGCGTCGTCGTTTTCGCTCGCCGCGAAAAGTCCGCTCGCCACAAAAGATTTGGCGGCAAGTTTCGGTTCAATCGTTTGCGCGTCGTAATAATCCTGCTCGCTTTCATAGATTTTAAAATCGTTGGAAGCGAACGCGGTTAATTGAATTTCACAGTTTGCCGGAAAATCGATTTCACCGACCATCCGAAAATCCGGCACATCAAAAACAAACGCGTAATCGCCCGAATCGTTTTCTTCGCCCGGATTTGCCAGAGCGCAAAAACCGCCGTCGAGTTCCGACGAATCGCGCTCAATCGCCCGCGTCAGGCGAACGATTCGCCGACTTTTCCCGTCGAAATGCGGATTAAAACCGACGAGTTCCTGTTTCTCGTTTCCCTGAAGAAAAATTTCCGCGCCCGACGAGTCCGCAAATCTCAAATAAAAACCTTGCGGACACTTTATCGCCTCGACGCGATTGATTGTCTCGGTAATCAAAACATTTACGTCCTCGTCGTTTCTGACGGGAAAACCGATGTCCGATAAATTGCTCATAATTTTAGAAAAAGTTAGCCGTGAACAAACACGAAAAGACACGAAAAAGAAATTCAAACAAAAAATCTACATAACTATAAATTTTATTTCAGTTTTCTTTTTGGTTTTATTTTCGTGTTCTTTCGTGTTTGTTCGCGGCTAACTGATTTTAGCTTGCCGAAATCGCTCCGGTTTTTTCGTTTCTCAAACGCTGACCGTAAAGCGGAAATTTTTCAGTCATTTCCAAAACTTCGCGCTTCACATTCGTTTTTATTTCTTCCGATTCCGGCTCGCGAATAATCGACGCAATCATCTTGCCGATTGCCCGCATTTCCGTTTCCTTCATTCCGCGCGTCGTTAGCGCGGGCGTTCCCAGGCGAATGCCCGAAGCGACAAACGGCGAATTTTTATCGAACGGAATCGTGTTTTTGTTAGCCGTAATATGAACCGCGTCCAATGCTTTTTCGGCGACTTTTCCGGTAATTCCCGCGCCGTCGGCAAATACGTCAACCAGAATAAGATGATTGTCCGTTCCGCCGGAAACGATTCGCAAACCTTCGCCTTTGAGAGTTTCGGCTAAAACTTTCGCGTTTTTCAAAACCTGTTCCTGATAAGTTTTAAAATCTTCGCGCAAGGCTTCGCCGAACGCGACGGCTTTCGCCGCGATAATATGGACGAGCGGTCCGCCCTGCACGCCCGGAAACACGGCTTTATTGATGTCTTTGGCAAATTCTTCGCGGCACAAAATCAAACCGCCGCGCGGACCGCGCAAAGTTTTATGCGTCGTCGTCGTTACAAATTCGCAATACGGAACGGGCGACGGATGCAAATCAACCGCGACTAAACCTGCAATATGCGCGATGTCCGCCATCACAATCGCGCCGATGCTTTTTGCAATCTCGCCGATGCGCGCAAAATCTATAATTCGCGGATACGCCGACGCGCCGCAGATTATCATTTTCGGTTTATTTTCTTCGGCGGTTTTTTGCAGTTTGTCGTAATCAATCGTCTCGGTTTCCACCGAAACGCCGTAATCGGAAACCTGAAAATTTATTCCCGAAAAATTCATCGGATGCCCGTGCGTCAAATGCCCGCCGTGCGAGAGATTCATTCCCAAGATTTTATCGCCGTGCTGTAAAGCCGCCAGAAAAACCGCCATATTCGCCTGCGCGCCCGAATGCGGCTGAACGTTGGCGTGTTCCGTGCCGAAAATCGTTTTCGCTCTGTCAATCGCCAAACTTTCGACGACATCGGCAAACTCGCAGCCGCCGTAATAGCGTTTCGCCGGATAACCTTCGGCGTATTTGTTCGTAAAAACCGAACCCATCGCTTCCAAAACCGCTTCGGAGACGAAATTTTCCGACGCGATAAGCTCCAATCCGTCCGACTGGCGACGCGTTTCGTTGTCGATTGCTTCCGCGATTGTCCGGTCAACTTCGGCTAAATTTGCCGTAAAAAAGTTTTTCATAATTATTTTTTGTCTAAATCCTGATGATACGTTTTGAGTATTTTAAAAACCAGCATTAGAGTCGTAGCGGTCGCTACAACGAAAGTTTTAGTCAATCCAACGAAATTATTATGATTCGTTCGTATTTCCTTTAACTCTTGGTCTTGCTGTCTAAAATGTCGCTGGGCATCAGCTAATGTTTCAATCATTTTTCCTTCTCCAATTCCGAAATTTCTTCGACTCTTCTTTTATGTCGCCCGCCTTCAAACTTTGCCTCGAGATAAGATTTGACGACTTTTGAAACTTCTTCGGGCGAAATCATTCGCGCTGGAACGCTTAAAACGTTGGCGTCATTATGTTCCCGTGCGAGCCGCGCGGTTTCTTCGTTCCACGCGAGCGCGGCACGAACGCCGCGAACTTTATTGGCGGCGATTTGCATTCCGTTTCCTGAACCGCAGATTAAAAGTCCCCGTTCGACTTCGCCGTTGGCGACTTTTTCGGCGACTTTTTGCGCGTAAATCGGATAATCAACCGATTCGGTCGAGTTTGTGCCGACATCTTCATATTCGACGCCTAATTTTTCGAGCTGTCTTTTTACCGTTTCCTTGTCTTCGTAGCCTGCGTGGTCTGAGCCGATTGCGATTTTCATAATGGTTTTCCTTTTCTTTAATTTTAATCAAAGTTTTGTTTTTGTGAAATAATTAAAGCGAGAAATCGGCGTAATTTGATTTATAAGAAATATTTAACCGCGGATAAATATCTCTGTAAATTACAAAATCTTTTCATATTCAATCGGGTCAACCTCGCCCGCTTGTGCAAAACCGCGCAGGCGAAGCGCGCACGAATCGCACGCGCCGCACGCCGAATCGGAATTGCGGTAACAAGACCAACTTAAATGCAGCGGCGCGCCGATTTCAATCGCCTTTCGGACGATTTCCGCTTTTGATAAATGAATAATCGGCGTTTTAATTTTGATATTTGTTTCCGGTTTTGTTCCCGCTTCAATCGTTTTTTCAAACGCCGCGTAAAATTCCGGTCGGCAGTCGGGATAACCGCTCGAATCCTCGCTGACCGCGCCGATGTAAATCGAATTTGCTTTTAAGACTTCTGCCCAGCTTGTCGCAATCGCCAGCATATTCGCATTGCGAAACGGGACGTAGGACATCGGAATTTCTTTGCTTTCCAAATCTGCTTCCGCAACCGCGATGCTTTTATCGGTCAGGGACGAGCCGCCGATTTTGGCGAGATATTCGATGGAAATTGCCAGACGCTTTTCAACTTTATAAAAATCGGCGATGTCTTCAAACGCTTTGCGCTCGCGCCGTTCGGTTCGCTGTCCGTAGGAAATGTGAAGCAGCGCGATTTTAGCGTTTTCTTGACGGGCAATCGCTGCCGTTACGCACGAATCCATTCCGCCTGAAACTAAAACGATTGCCGAATTTTCACCAGAACTCATAAAAAAATCTACTTTCCCAAACCGTCCTGTAAAATTTGCGACAGACGCCAAAGCATTTTCAGTCCCGGATTTTCCTGCGTGTAGGCGACTTCCATCATATCGTCAGTTGTAATCGCCATCGCAATGCGCCCGCGCCGGGTGTAAATGATGCCGACATCGCTTCGCAGGCGGTCGAGCGCGCCGGATTTTGAAGCCGAAGCAACGGTGTCGGGGAGATTGCGCCCGATGCCGTCTTTAAATTGCTGGCGTTTGAGTATCGAAAGCATCTTGTCGGAGGCTTCACGCGAGACGATTTCGCCGCGTTCGAGCATTTCGAGCAGCCGAACCATATCTTTCGGAGAAGATGCGCCGAGACCGAAAGTTTTGTAAAGCGGCTGTTCGGTTAAAATTTTCGCCTCGCCTCCGCCGCCGATTTTCCGCAAACTGCGCGTTTGATTCAGCTTCAAAGATTCGGCAAAATCGTTGACGTTATCGGCTCCGATTTTATCCAAAATCAAATTCGTCGCCGTGTTATCGGAGACGACAATCATCAAATGAAGCGCAGTCTGCAAATCAATTTTCGTATTGTCGGAGAACTCGGACAAAATGCCGGAGCCGCCTTGCTTTTTCTCTTTCGTCAAAACGATTTCGTCCGTCCATTTGAGCTTTCCCGCCGCGACCTGATGAAAAACTTCCGCCATAATCGGCAACTTTATCGTGCTGGCGGTGCGAACCTGCCCGTCGGCACGAAGCGCGTAATCTTTTCCCGTATCGAGATTTTTTGCGTAAATCCAAACTTTGCCGCTAAAGTTTGCAAGCTCGGCTTTAATTTTTTCGTCTAAAGTTTGCGGCGCGACAGCGGAGA
>JALZOE010000170.1 GCA_030857325.1 Acidobacteriota bacterium | reverse complement strand
TCTGACTTTGAGCGCGGTTACGTCAATCTGGTAAATCTGACCCGGAAACTCGGCTTCCCAAAGGCGGAACGGACGCTTTGAAGATTTTCGCTGTTTCAGCCCGAGTCCGTGTTCGCGCAAAATGCGCTGAAAATATTCGAGCGACGGCAAATGCGTAAAATTATTTTTCTGCGCCGTTAAAATCGCCTGGTCGGGGTCGAGTTTGCCGCCGATAACCAGAGTCGCGGCAGCCCACAAATCGGTGCCTTCCTTCAGCTCGAATTTTCGATTGCCTTTGTCGCTTCTCGTTTGCCGGGAGCGGAAATCTTCCGTCAATTTATAGATATGCTGGACGGAAACTTTATGTTGCGAAGCCAAGCGCACAGCCATCTGTTTGGCGGATGTTCCCGGCAAACCGCGCATTGACTCACGAATTTCTCGTAAAGCATCATTACCAAGTAATCTGTTGCTCATCATTTGTTTAATCAGGTTATGTTTATCGAAGGTTGAGGCGTGAGAAGGGCTGAGTTTCTCACGCCTTTTTTTTGTTTATGCAGCCGCCTGCTGCGCCACCGGGGGTTCGTAAGAGTTCAGGTAAGCGACGAAATCGGCGAGCTGGGTTTCATCCAATCTATTGCTGTTGCCAACTCGGTATCGGCTCCAAAGCTCGTGATACCAGAGAGCTTTATTGTCTCCGACGATGAGTTGTTTCTTTTCGCCGAGAATGTGAGCCTGTCCGAGCAAGGAAACGTAATTGGATTTGACCTTGAATTCCAACGGCTGGTCAGACGTTGCTTGTCGATGCTCTGCTATTAAATCGACATCAGCGTTTTTCAAAGCATTGCGAATCGAGCGCGCGCTTGCCAGTTGGTAAACCTGCGAATCGTTCATTGTCTCGCCTTCGATGGTTTCGTTGAGATTGACAACTCCGACGCCGCGCCGCGTTCGCCCGTCCCCGAAAACCAAACTGCACTTGACCGAAAAACTGTCGGCGTGAACGCTCGGCACAGGCTCGATGTCGATGTCAGTCAGGTTAAGAAGCCGGTTGCTAAGGCGGCAAGTCGCTTCGTATGAAAGAAACAGGTCGGCGTCTTTGCCGAAAAAAATAATTTCTTCCGGTTTGATTCCGTATGTTTCGGTTAATTCGACGTCGAGCGCGTTTTGCTCGACGTTCAAGATTTTTTGTTTTTGATTTTGTTCGGTCATTATTTTTCTCCAGATTAAAATTAAATTACTGTTCGTCTTCGTCGTCCCAATCGCCCGATTCGGCAATCGCTTTTCTCGCCAAATCGGAAATCGGTTTTTCACTTGTGTCCACATCGTCGGTGAACGCAAAATTGTCTTGATAGAGCGCCGTGCGGACAAGAATCATCTGTTTCCAGAGCGTTTCTATATCGCTTCGCCCGCGCGCGTCTTTTTCGATAACGGGAGCATTGTTGGCGGCGAGCGCCAGATTGATGAGCGCGCCGACGGCTCTAACGAATGCCTGTTCGTAAGGCGTTCCGGTCTGCGCCGCCGCAACGGAGCGGTCGAGCATTTCGTATTGCTCGACGCCGAGCTTTACCTGTTCTTTCAGCGTTTCGACACGCTTCTCCGTCGCTTCCTTCTCGTCGGCGAGTTTTTGACCGTCTTTTCGGCGGTTTCCAGCGTGCTAATGAGGTCATTGACGACCGCTTTCAACTCGTCGTTGTTGCCAATTTGAACGGATTGCTCGTTGACGAGAATTTCGTCCTCCACGATTCGCACGGATTTCGGCGGCAGGCGTTTGCGGTCGCGGTTCGAGATGCCGATTTCGTTGAGCAGGTCGTAGGTTTCCTCGCCTTCGCGCAGCAATAAATTCAAACGCTCGAAATATTGACTTTTGGTCATCGGTGAATGCGGCGAATTGTTCAGAAAATCAGCGAAGTTGTCGTGTCCGAGAGCTTTGTAAAACTTGCGTTCTTGAAACGCTCGCAAAGCTAGAATGTGCTTCGAGCCAAGATGAGCAGTCATACTTTTGACTATTGCCGGAACAGCGGAAATCATTCCGACAGCCAGTAGCGCTTCGGTTCTAAATTTCTCGTCAATCTCAATTACCGCTTGACTATCCATTTCGGCAAATACGGCATCTTCCGCTTCGCGTTTCGCCATTTCCAGTTTTGTTTTCGTGTCGAGTTTTGCAATTTTCGTCATAAGTATTTGGTGTTTAAATTCCGATTGTCGGAATTTAAAAGCGTCGTTTTTATAAAAAGACCTTTATTTATGGGCTGTGGGCAGTTTAAATTCCGACAATCGGAATTTAAACTGCTAAATTTCGCAGTCGCGTCGTCGTCATCCAGCCGCGCTCGGTTTCGCGGGCGAGTCCGGCGATTTCGAGCGTCTTTAGAGCGCGGAAACAATAATTTGAATTAAGGCGCGTGCGCTCGACTATTCGCTTAAAAGTTACCGGTTCGCTGTGGCTGCCTTCGAGCGCCTGTAAAACCAAAAGACCTTTCGAGAGCGCATTGATTTCGTAATTGGGCATTAGTCGTCGTCATCGTCGTAGTTGAAAATTTGGTTGAACCAGTGCAGGGCGCAGAGCAGCAGAAACCCGAATAAAATCAAAAGAAAATCTCTCATCAGTTAATAACCTCCGCCCATTTTTCTTCTTTTTCCTTGCCGAGAATCGCCGCTGCGCTCTTGTTGTCCGCCTCAATCACGCCGCGGTTTTCGATTTTGCCCCTGCAAACCGGACAGAACTGATGCAGCAGCGAATCGCTCCAATTCCGCTCGTAGCGTTCCCATTCTTCGTCGGTCTTGAGCGCGATAATCTTTTTGCAGTCGTCGCATTTAACAATGGAAACAGTCGCTAAAATCATCGTCGTTCCTCCAGCACCTCGGCTTCGAGAATGTCTGCCGAATTGCTGTCGAGCATCTCCAGGATGTGCCTTTGACCGAGCGCGTAGGCAACCGGGGAAGCCACAATCACACCGCACAAAACGAAGCCTAAAAAAATCAAAATCATTTCCAAATCCATTTATGCCGCCTCCTGTTTTTTGAACGCGCCGAATACAGCGTCGCGTTTGTTCATTGCCTTGAGAGCTTCGATAATTTTGTTTGTTTCGCTGGTCGTGCGCGGGCGCGGATTGCCATTGAGCGTTCGGCGGCAGAGGCTTTCGAGACCGTCGACGGTGATGCCGCGCCCGCGCGCCAGAGATTCCATTAAATCAAGGTGGGACGGCTGCGCGATTTGTTTGACTCCGGTTTTTTGGCGGCGATACTGCACCGTGCGGGTTGAAACCTCTTTCGGCTCGGCGACCGCTTCGAGGCGATGAATAATCTTGTCGGCTTCGCTGATGTAAAGCTCGCTGGTGTGTTCGGTGCGCCCGTTGCTCACCTCGGCGGCGTAATCACGCAGGTCGTCGTGGGTTAATCCGCATTTCGACATCAAACCGAACATTTTTGAATTTTGAATTTTAGTTCGTAATTTAGGCATTTTGGGTTTTCTCCTCTTATTTAATCGCAAAGAATAAGCTGTTTTTGCAGTTCGGCGATTGCCTCTAAAATCTGACATTTGCGGTCGATTTTCGGAGCTTTGTCAAGAACTGCCTGCATCGCTTCGGTCAACTCTTTGTGCAGTCTCGACGTGCAGGGCAGATTGCCGTTTGGACCGAGCCGGGCAACGCGGGCATTAAAATCCGCCTGAAACAGTAACAGCCGCTCGTAATCGAGCCGACCGAGCGGAGTCAGAAGTCGCCAAGTTTTCGGATACGGATTGTCTTTTCCGAGAAGCTCGTAAACGCGTTTGTCGGTTATTCCGAGTTCGATACAGACTTCGTTGACTAATCCGTCAAACGCCTGCGTCATAACTGAATTTGGGTTTTGCATAGAAAGTTTCTTTGTTTTTCGTGGCTAAAAATCAACGATGTTTCAACTGTAAAAATCGGGCAAAAAAAATAGTCTCTAGCTCGGTGAAAGCTAAAAACTAAATTGAAATTATGCGGCGTTTTTCAAGCGCACTTTCGGCTCGAATTGTTTCGGGCGCACCAAATCTAAACCGAACTCTTTGTTGACCAGTTTGGCAAGAGTCGGATACCAGCGGCGTCCGTAGAACATATCGGACAGCATTTGCCGCAGCGATTTTTCGGACGCGCTTGTTTTAGGCGCAATCTGACGAGACATTGCCGTGATGGTCAAGTCGGCGTCGATTAGGTATTTCTTGATTTGTTTGGTGTTCATTGTTATTCTTTTCCTGCTTTAGTTTGAAAGCATTTGATAGCCAGTTTCAGGCGAACTGACCGGAGCGCATTTTGACGAAATGATTGAACGAATCGGCGAAGATATTCCATTGCTGACCGTCATTGAAGCCTTGAAGTTTTCCGCGCTTGATAAGCCCAATGAGTTGGTTACGAGAGACGGGCGGAATCATCAGACCGAGTTCAGTCAGGCGGGCAATAGCGTAGAAACGGTCATCGACGGGTAGCCGTCTTCGATGGTTTCGGCGACTTCGGGAAAATGAAATTTCAGTTGTCCGAAATGCTTGTCCCGAATCAGGCGCGTATTTAATTCGGTTTCCATTTCGTTGAAGGCGTTGATGTAGCGGATTTTCCACTGCAAAGCCTTTTGACCTGTAAAAGACATTGCGACGAGCGCGAAGGCATCGCGGGAAAGATTGAAAATAAGGCGCAGATTTTGAGGTTACAGAAATTATTGAATAAGAAATTGGCGGAAATGGAGGACGGGGAAAATGAGTGAAGAAAACGGAAAAAGCCAGTGGCAGCGGGAAATGGAACAATGGCAGACGCGGTTTAGAGAGCAGATGGACGAAATGAACCGAATGTATATCAAACACAATACGGAATGGGAAGAACGGTTTGCGCGGTCGGAAAAAATTGCCAGACAATCGGAGGAAAGGACAAAAAAACAATTCGACTATCTGGCGAAACTAACGGGCGTGGCTTTCGAGCAGATGAATGAATTTGGCGAACAGATAGAACAAGCCGGTAAGACGCTCAGGCACAAATGAGTTTTTCCGATTATGGCGTTGGGGAATGGGCAAGGGCGATTTCGGAGACTATGGATATATCGGATTGCTGAATTTTGACGGGCGCGATGTTTTTGACAATTATATTCTGGCGTGGCACAGGCTGGAGCAAGCCGTGCTTGCCAGGCGAATGCGAATCGGCGACGGAACGCGCAATAGCGAGAATTATTCTGAAATAATTTCGGGAACAGCCGCTCCGACTGTCGGCTCATACAGGCAAGGATACATTGTCTTAAATAGAAACTATACGACGGGCGGAGTGTTCTGCTGGGTGAACAGGACAGGAGGGGCGGCGGATTTTGAAGCTATTTCAATTGGCGGCACAACTTCAAGCGGCTCGGCGCTCGACGTAAACGGTAGAATCAATTCGCCGAACGGACTGAACTACCTTCAAATAACCGACGGCGGTGTGCAAATGCGAACACAGGGCTTTAATGCTACTGTCATCGGCGGCGGGAACGGCGACGGGCTTATTTTTGAAAACAACGGACAGCTAAATTATCCGACTACTAATAATTTAGCAGTTTTCGGTAAAGACTTGAATAGATTTGCTAATTTTTACACAAATTTTGTAAATCTCAAGTCATTTACTCCAACGGGTTCAGCGGACGCAAGCCACTTTTTGATTTTTATGTATTAGTTTTATACTTTATCCGCCCTTTTTATTTTCGACTTTGAGGTGAAATATGACAAAAAGAGTTCTTGTTGTTGAAGATTATGAAGACACTCGCAACTTTATGAAATTTTTGCTTGAAGGCTACGGCTACAAAGTTATCGAAGCGACGGACGGTCAGGAAGCCGTTGACAGTGTTAAAGAACAGTTTCCAGACCTTATTTTAATGGATATGGCAATGCCTTTTATGGACGGTTTGACGGCAACCAGACTGATTAGAAAATTTGACGGCACGGCTAAACTTCCGATAATCGCCGTAACCGCTCACGGCGAATCTTATTACAGAAAAGCAATCGAAGCCGGCTGCGACGATTTGATAAATAAACCTCTCGATTTCGACACGCTCGACCAGATATTAAGCCAGTATCTCACGCCTTGATTTTATTTTTAATAACCTGGAAATCGTTGAGGCTAATTTTTAATTTAGGACTTTCTCAGTTTTGAATGAAAAAAATTTTTAATGTCTTGAGGTCGGAGCGCGGACATCCTGTCCGCATTGAGCGCAAAGCGCGAACGAACGTTTCGATAAAATCCGACATTGAGTTTTACTCGAACCC